>NZ_JBAIYV010000050.1:0-188049 GCF_036763075.1 Desulfotomaculum sp. 1211_IL3151
CTCGCTAGCGTCTTTTCATAACGCTTGACGAGGATGTTTTTTGTGGTCGTCTTAGTTTCATCTTAACGATGACTTTTGACTTGACCTGTTTTTCATCCATCATCTGCTGTTTAGTTTTCAAAGACCGATTTTGCTTGTCCCGATCTCGCGACCGGAAGCTTATCTTACCACTTTTTCTGTGTTCGTTGCAAGTGGTAATTTTTTCTCATCACCTCGCGGCGACATTTATTATGTTAACACTTATTATTTCTTAATGCAAGGCTTTTTTGTGTTTTTGGTGTTGTTTTTTCATATGATATCATTTCCAATGTTTCGAACATTATACAAAGAAAATATCTACCGAATATATGAGTTCTTTCTGATATTTCCTTTGCCAAAAATAATTATTTTTCCCTTCATATAAAATTATTGACATGCCCTGTATCTGACCTATACAATCATAACAGACCGACCAGTCTGTTTGGAAAGGAGATAATTTTTTGGCAAAGGAAGTTAAAAAGGACATCATTGCCGATGCGGCCTTATCTTGCTTCTTAGCATCTGGTTATGGGGCAACCTCCGTGGACGAAATCGCTAAGGCATCCGGCATGAGCAAGGGCGGCATTTATTGGCACTTTAAAAGCAAGGAAGAAATTTTCATTTATCTTATTACCCGCTTGGTGGAAGAATGGAACGCCCATTACATAGCAACTCTAAAGGACACCCATACAGCCTCGGATAAGCTGGTAAAATATGTAGAGCATCATCTACAAGATGTAGACACACCGTTCACTGCCTTAGTCCTGGAATTCCTTCTGCAAAATAAGGATAAAGAAAACGTCATTAAAATGCATTATGAAATTGATAAACCCACCAATGTCATTTTTACCATTATTAAGGAAGCAGTAGAAAATGGCGAATTTAAGCCCATGGACCCCAAAATTTTGACCCGGTCCTTTTTAGCCATCTTTGAAGGCTGCGTTCTCCAATCCTTCATGCACCAGGATAAGCAGTTATTAGAAGAAACGATGAAAACTGCCTTAGATATTTTTCTTACTGGGGTTCGTGCTAATTAATTAATCAATAAATATTCGAAAGGAGCAACTAATTTTGAAAAAACTCATAAATACTGTTAGTCTGCTGCTATTACTTGCTGTGGTAATGACAGGCTGCGGCAAAGAAGCCCCCAAGGTAGAGGAAAAACTGGTTCCTGTGGAAACCACCAAAATTTCCACCGGCGACCTTAGCCATTCTTTAAATACTACGGGTGAAATTATTGCCGGGGCGGATGTTAATGTAATGCCTAAGGTCTCCGGTCGTGTACAAAATGTCGTAGTTAAAGTAGGAGATAAAGTACATAAAGGTCAGGTGCTGTTCCAACTGGAGGGCAACGATGCTCAAAATGCCCTTGCCCAGGCAGAGGCCGGCCTCGATTTAGCCCAGGCCAATTTGGAACGGGCTCAACAAGGGCTTAAAGATGCCCAAATAAACTTTGACCGAAGCAAAGAACTTTATGATTCCCAAGCCATTTCCAAGTCACAATTTGAGCAGGCTGAAAGCGGTTTAGTGAGTGCCCAAACAAACTTAAAGGTCTCCGAGGCCCAGGTGAAACAAGCCCAGGCATCTTTAAATACAACCCAGGATAACTACAATAATGCTACTGTGGTCTCCCCCATTAACGGCGTGGTGGCTGCTATTAATGTAGATCCCGGTGCAATGGTAAGTCCCCAAGTATCAACAGTAACCGTAGTACAAATGGATACGACTAAGGTTAAGGTAAATGTCTCCGAGAACGTGGTGGATTCCATTAAAGCCGGCACGAAGGTACCTGTGACCGTCAACGCCATCAATAAAACCGTGACCGGTACCGTTCTTTCCGTGGCTCCAAAGGCTGACCCTGCTACTCGAGCCTTTGCCGTGGAGGTTCAGTTACCAAATGAAAAGGGTGATATTAAACCTGGCATGGTGGCCCGCTTAAATTTATCAACCGGTACCTCCACCGGTGTGCTAGTTTTACCTATCGATGCCGTTCTTGAGAGAGATGGACAATATACCGTCTTTATTGTAGAAGATGGTAAAGCCAAAGAGGTATCCGTCAAGGTAGGCACTACCTCCGGAGAATTAACAGAAATTAGCTCTGGTTTAAAGGAGGGTCAAACCGTTATCGTTACCGGTAACCGGCTGGTGAGTGAAGGGCAGAAGGTGAAAGTGGTCAAAGAACTGGGGGGTGCCTCTAAGTGAAAATAGCAGACATCTCTGTTGATCGCCCGGTGGCCATTTCCATGCTGATTATTGCTTTAGTGGTTCTGGGTCTCTTTTCCTTGCCACGTCTGGCGGTAGATCTCTACCCTGAAATGGAACTCCCCGTTGCCATTGTTTCTACCTCTTATGACGGAGCGTCGCCAGCCGAAGTTGAGGAATTGATCAGCAAACCTTTAGAATCAGCAATGGCCACTACTGAAAATATCTCGGAAATTCGCTCTAATTCCCAAAACGGTTTCTCCCTGGTAATTGTCTTATTTAACTGGGGCACCAATATGGATAATGCTGCCATTGATTTAAGGGAAAAGATTGACTTTGTCAGTGCTATGATGCCCGACGATGCCAGCTCCCCTCGGGTTATGAAACTAGATCCTAACCAAGCACCCATCATCTCCTTCTCATTAACCGGTGCTAATGGCGATTTAGTAAAACTTAAGAGAATTGCCGAAGACGAAATCCAGCCTCGTCTGGAACGGATTAAGGGTGTCGGTTCTGTCTATATCAGCGGTGGTAAAACTCGGGAAATTAAAGTTATTCTGGACCCCGCAAAAATGGAAACCTATGGCTTAAGCGCCGGGCAAATTATGCAGTCCATCGCTTCTGATAATATTAATGGTACCGCAGGCCAAGTGGACAAAGGCTCTAGCCAAACTACTATCCGGGTGGTTGGTGAATATAAAAGCATAGACCAACTGAAAGAAGTGCGGATTAGTCTTGCCACCGGCAACTCCATTGCATTAAAAGATCTCGCCACCATCGAAGATGGTTTTAAAGAAGAGAACACATATACATTTACAGATGGTAAAACCTCTTTGGGCATGAGTATCATGAAAGCCACCGGGGGCAATACCGTTACCGTAGCCAACGAGGTCATGGCAGAGGTTGAAGAGCTCAACAAAACTCTTCCGGATGGTATTGAAATTACCACCGTGATGGACACCTCTAAATTTATTAAGGACTCCATTAATAACGTTGTGGAACACGGCCTATTGGGCGGCATGTTTGCCGTGATCGTCCTCTATCTGTTCCTACGCAGCGTCCGGAGTACCCTGGTAGTAGCCTTGACCATCCCCATTTCCATCATCGCTACCTTTGCCATGATGTATTTTGGTAACCAATCCATTAACATGCTTTCCCTAGGTGGACTGGTACTAGGTCTGGGCTCCCTGGTGGACTTCTCTGTGGTAGTTTTAGAAAGTATTTACCGCTATCGTCAAAACGGTTTTAGTATTATTGAAGCTGCTAAGCTGGGTACCGCTGAGGTGTCAAATGCTGTGACCGCGTCGGCCTTAGCCCAAGTGGTGGTTTTCATGCCCATTGTATTCGTAGAAGGAATCGCCGGGATATTATTTAAACCCATGGCCTTAACGGTAAGTTTTTCTCACATTGCAGCCCTTTTTGCTGCTTTAACCTTGGTTCCCATGATGTCCGCACGATTGCTGCGAAATGTTGCCCCGGCGGACGAAACACTGCCGGAGGGTAAAACAAAAAACCCGGTTATCGTGTTTGGCAAATTTTTACACTCTTTGAATCAACGTTATGGTCGTATATTAAATTGGTCCCTTGGAAACCGGAAAAAGGTCGTTGGTTTAACTGCAGTTTTACTCATAGCCAGTATTGCTGCCACTCCTTTAATTGGTACAGAGTTTATAACCACCATGGATCAGGGTGAAATTTCGGTAAATATTGAAATGCCCGCAGGTACAAAGATAGAAGAAACCTCACGGGTTGCTAAGGACCTGGAAAACATAGCTCGCAACGAGGTAAAGGAAATCGAGCGTATCTTTACCACGGTGGGTGGTGGCCAACTCTCTTTCCTGGGAAGCAGTGCCAGTGACCAAGCCTCCCTACAGATTAAGCTAGTGCCCTTGGAAAAACGGAAGATTTCTACGGAGCAAGCTACAGAAAAACTGCGTCAAGCCATGCAAGATACCCCTGGTGCCGATATTACCGTAGCAATTACAGACAATTCCGGTGCCGGTTCCGGCAGTGCAGTTCAAATTGGCATCCGCGGTGATGATTTAGAGGTACTGGAACAAATTGGCGACTTGCTTGTCGAAACGGTTAAAGATGTAGAGGGCACCAGAAACGTGACCAACTCCATGACAGAAGCCACTGCCGAGATGCGCATTAATGTCGATCGAGAACAAGCTGCCCGCTACGGACTATCCGCCAGTCAGATTCTCTCAGCAGTGAGTACTTCCTTTGATGGTAGATTGGTCGGTCAAATGCGTACCGGCGCTGATGAAGTGGACATCCGTATGATGACCCCAGAAGACGCTGGTAAGAGCATTGATACCTTAGCAAACCTAACCATTGTTTCACCAACTGGGGCTAGGGTACCCGTATCTGCGGTGGCAAGCATCGAATCCCACCACATGCCGGCAGCAATTTCTCGTACGGATCAATCCCGGGAAATTACAGTCACAGCCGATGTAATCGGTCGTGACATCGGCAGTATAAATAGGGATATCCAAGTAGCCCTTAATCAATTAGCTTTACCTGACGGCTACGAAGTTAGTTTCGGTGGTCAAGCTGAGGATATGGCAGAATCCTTTGCAAGTCTGGGGTTGGCTCTGTTGCTGTCGGTGTTACTGGTATTTATGGTTATGGCTGCTCAGTTTGAATCTTTGTTCCAGCCCTTTATTATCATGTTCTCCCTGCCGCCAACCTTTATTGGTGCGATCTTTGGTCTAGGTGTCACAGGGAACCCCATCAGTGTAACGGCAATGATTGGCGCGATCATGCTAGTGGGTGTTGTATTAAATAACGCCATCGTACTGGTAGACTATATTAACGTACTGCGTCGAAGAGGACATGAACGTAATGAGGCAATCTTAATGGCTGGTCCAATACGACTGCGTCCCATTTTGATGACTGCTTTGGCAACTGTACTGGCCTTACTGCCCATGGCCTTTGGCAGCGGCGAAGGTGCTGAAGCCCAGGCACCAATGGCTATTGTAATTGCCTTTGGTTTGACCTTCTCCACAGTAATTACCCTGGTGCTTGTACCAGTGGTTTATACACTCTTTGATGACCTGGGTAAAAAATTCTCTGGTAAGTACAGCAAGCTGCTTAAAAAATTACCCTTCCTCAAATCGAAAACCGTGTCAAGCTAAAGTTACCTATTAAATTCGAATAGGAGTGTCGCAAAATTACTCGGTAACTAGCGACACTCCTATTTTTAATACACAGCAGCGGAACGACACAGGGGTCATTCACAACATTTATGTAATATGGCATTTTTTCCTAGAGGAATAAGGACTTTTTTGTAAAAATAATATACTAACAATGTTATAACAAGGATGGATCGTATCGTGAACCAAGTTAAACAGTTAAAATTTTCTGCGCAAAAAATTAATGATTTTAGTATGCCGGGGGATTTTGATCAGCTATGTAACCAGTGTGGCAACATAGAAGCCACCATTCTGCCAGAAGTTGAATTTCTAAGTAATAAAGTGGTTAAGAATTTCTCTCTCTCTTTGTTTTGCTCCTCTACGGAATGCAGAAATCTATCCTACCACTACTTTAAAATTGAAGATATGTGTGGCTCTGATGACCTGGAAATGTTTACCCACCTGCCCAGGGGAATAAGAATAAGCTGTAATAAATGCGGCGGTCAGGAAATTCGGATCAATATAAAGCTGGATCAATCAGGCTTTAAGTATTCATATGACCTGGTAAGGGTTACCCTTTCCTGTCCCTGTGGCAACCAGGCCCAACACCAATTCCTGGGTAAATATTTTTAGATTTGTCACCTACCCTAGGGTAGGTAATTTTTTATTTTATCGCCGGCCCTTTGCCACATTAATTGATGGTATGGTTTTTGTTTGCATCCCTGCATGGTCACTAAGCTTGCTCCAGTCACAGCTTGACCATCCACCAATACCTGAAGCTTACCCACAACCTGTCCCGTCTGTAGCGGTGCATTAAGTTCTTTAGACAACTCCACCACCTGCTCCAACTTTGCGGAATGATCCACCGGCACCGTCACCACAACATCCCTGTTAACCGTAACCGGCACCTTGCTTATAACCCCTTCCGTAACCCCAATGGACGCAAAGGGTTCCCCCTCTTTGGCAAGCAAGCGGTTTTCATAACGACTAAAACTGTAATCTAACAACTTAATGGATTCATTCCAACGATCATCACTGTGCAGCACTACAGCAATTAATTGCCGCCCATCTCTTTGGGCTGCTGCAACTAGGCACTTACCTGCGGCGTTGGTGGTGCCGGTTTTTACCCCGTTGGCCCCCTGATAGCTCCACAGCATTTTATTGGTATTGTTTAAGGATCGGGCCCCCCCTGATCCTGGGATCGTGTGGTTTTTTGTAGCAACGATTTTACTGAATACAGGGTTCTTTAAGGCCTCCCTGGTGATCAGGGCCAAATCATAGGCAGAGGAGTAATGCTTGTCATTGGGTAACCCATTGGAGTTGCAAAAGTTTGTATTCTTTGCTCCCAATCTCTGCGCCTTTAAATTCATTAAATTAACAAAGATATCCTCCCGGACGGCAATTTGCTCTGCGATGGCCACACAGGCATCATTGCCAGAATGCAGTAAAGCCCCATAAAGAAGTTGTTCCAGGGATAATTTTTCCCCCGCCCTTAGATATACACTACTGCCCTCTACACCGGCAGCCTGGGGACTTACTGACGTAACCTGCTGCAAATTGCCAATTTCCATGGCCACCAGGGCTGTCATAATTTTGGTAGTACTGGCAATGGGCCTGGGTTGGTGAGGATTCTTGGCATAAAGAACTTGCCCGGTCTGGGCATCCATAACCACTGCGGTATATGCAGAAAGCATTGGTTTTTCGCTAAAGCTGCCTGTTTCCAACACAGATCGTTCGTCATCATAGAGATAAAAAACATCATTAGTAGGCTTAACGATCCCATGGGCAAAGGCATTCCCTGTATAGAAAAACACAACCACGATTAGAATAAATATACCGTTTGCTAAATTCCTTTGATCCTTCACTTATTACCACCTCATATTAATCTCATCTTGGTTAGAGTTCCCTTGCAGCATTCGTTTATGGCTGGAAATAATTAAAGCACGCAAAATGCGTGCTTTAATTATTTTTGTGTTCTATTTTAGTAATAATATTTTCTTTGATCCGATGCCCCTTATTTTTAAAATCATCCAAAAGGGTGTAAATAACAGGCACAACTATCAGGGTTAATAAGGTCGAGGTAATCAGCCCCCCGATGATGGCGTGGGCCATGGGTGCCCGACCTTCGGCCCCGGGACCCAGTGCCAAAGCCAAAGGCAGCATGCCAAAAATCATAGCGGTGGAGGTCATTATAATCGGACGCAACCGAGTCCGGGCTGCTTTACCCAAAGCTTCATTTCGTTCTACTCCTTTGGCCCGCTGCTGTTTGGTAAAGTCAATTAGCAGAATAGCATTTTTGGTTACCAGGCCCATGAGCATAATAATACCAATCATACTCATGATACTCAGGTCGCTGCCCAATATCAGCAAGCTTAGGATAGCCCCCACAATGGCCATGGGTAAGGAAAGCATGATCGAAAAGGGATCGATATAGCTTTCAAACTGTGCGGCCAAAATAAAGAAGATAAACAGTACCGCAGTAATCAGGGCCAACACCATGGCAACAAAGGTCTCTCCCATCATTTCTGCATCCCCGCCCTCATAGAAGCGGTAGCCAGGGGGTAATTTCAGTTCCTGAGCAACCTGTTCCTTAAAGACCTTATTAAACTCACCCAGTGAAACACCCTCCAGGTTACAGGTCAAGGATATTTCCTTAATTCTATCAAAGCGACTGATTTCGCTAGGAGAGGTAGAAAAAACAGTATCTGTGACCTGACTTAACGGTACCATCACTTGTTGATCCTCTGCCGAAAAACTGCCTGGCAGATAAATATTTTGCAGATCAGCCAAGCTTTCACGATCCTTTTCAAGCAACTGTACCCTTACATCAAAGCGGTCTTCTCCATCTGCAAATTGGCTGACCACCACCCCATTGAAAAGGGTACGCAGCGTATCCCCCACTAGGGCAGTGCTGACACCAAGATCCGCCGCCACATCTGAATTTACCTGAATTTGTCCCTCCGGCTTGCCTGGCTTGTAACTATTTGATACATCTACCGAGCCGGGAATATTCTCCATTATCCGCTGGGCTTGTTCAGCGTAGATTTGCAATTGCCCTAAGTCTTCACCCTGCAATCGAAATTGAACCATCGCCCCTTCACCGGAGACCCCCTGCTGGTTGACAGTGACCTTAACCCCAGGGATGGTATTCAAATCCTGCCGCAGTACTGCTGCCAGTTCATCAAGGGTCTGATCACGGTCTTGTTTATCCACCAATTTAACAAATAAATTGGCCCTGTCGGCTTTTGTGGTGGAATATACCTTGGTAACTTCAGGGTATTGACGAAGTTTTTCCTCAATCTTACCAGTAAGCAAACCAGCCGCCCCCACACTTAGGCCAGCATCCATATCAGCCGCTAGGTATAGTTCCCCCACGTCTCCGGTGGGCATAAATGTCGAGCCTAATAATGGTATCAGTGCTAAGCTGCCCACAAACAATAAAGCTGCTATACCAATGGTTTTCTTACGGTTTCTTAGGACAACTTTAAGGAATTCAGCATATTTTACAGTAAGCCGATCAAAGCCCCGGTTAAACCAGTTGGTAAACCTACCGATCATTCCCTTTGGCACATGTTCCTCCAGCCGTAAATATTTTGAGGCAAGCATCGGTACCAGGGTAAAGGCAACAAAAAGTGATACCAACACACTAAAAGCAACTGTAATACCAAATTGCTTGAAAAATTGTCCGGTAATCCCTTTCATCATTCCTACGGGAAGGAACACTGCCACCACGGTTAAGGTCGTGGAGGTTACAGCCAGTCCTAATTCCGTTGTTCCATCCCTGGCTGCCTCCAAGGCTGTTTTTCCCATCCTTAAATGCCGTACAATATTTTCGATGACCACGATGGCATCGTCAATCAATAGTCCCACAGCCAGTGAAAGGGCCATTAGGGACATAAAGTTTAGGGTAAAGCCCAAAACCTTCATGGCAAAAAAGGTTGCAATAATGGAACTAGGAATAGCTAGGGCACTGATTAAAGTACTGCGCCAGTCCCGCAGGAAAATAAACACCGTCAGAACAGCCAAAATACTCCCTTCAATAAGGGTATTTCTCACATCCTTTACAGCGTCCCGGATATATACTGAGTTATCCCGTACAATTTCCAATTTAACTCCCGGGGGTAGCTCTGCCTTGATTTCCTCCACTACTTTTTTTAGCTTATCCGCCACTTCAACCGTATTAGCACCGGATTGTTTCACAATATCCAGCCCGATGGCTGGTTTCCCCTGATAGCATGAAATACTCCCCTGCTCCTTGACACCATCCACGATCGTGGCAATATCCCTAACGTAAAGTTGTATCCCTCCCCGCCTAGCCACCGGCAAGTTAGCAAATTCCTCAATCCGTTTAATCTCACCCACGGTACGAAGGGTTATTTCCTTATCCTTAGTAGCAACCTTTCCCCCGGGTACTTCCATATTTTCACTGCGCAGGCTGCTTACAACCTCAGCCGTGGAAATTCCGTAAGCTGCCAGCTTGTCCTTATCTAAATTAATCTTAATTTCCCGTTTTTCATCTCCATAGACACCAATAGAACCAACACCTTTGATTACCTCAAGCCTTCTTTTTATGAGATCTTCCACAATCACCGTCATTTCGCGCATAGAAATACCACCGGTTACAGCCAGGGAGACAATGGGATAGGCCATTGGATCGAATTTGGCAATAATCGGCTCTTCTATATCCTGAGGCAAATCACCCCGGATGATGCTTATTTTATCCCGTACATCTTGGGCCGCCACCTCTGGGGAAGTCTCCAGGGTAAACTCGGCAAAAACCAGGGCTACTCCCTCCTGGGAGTTGGCATAAATATGTTTAACACCGGATATTTGCCCGATGGCCTCTTCTAGCTTATATACCACCTTGGTTTCAATTTGCTCCGGCGAAGCTCCCGGTTGTACAACGGTTACCGCCACATAGGGAAATTCAGTCTCGGGGTAGTCATTGATATTGAGACCTATCCAGCTGATAATCCCTACGGCCAACAGTGCCAAGATCGTAACTGTCGCAAAAACCGGTCTTTTTAAACTGAGGTTTGTTAAAAACATAAATTTTCCTCCTGTTACCTGGCGACTTTGATCTTATCCTGGTCTTTTAATTTGTTGGCATTGGTGATGACTACCTCTTGTCCTTCCTTAAGGCCCTGCTTTATCTCAACTAATTGATCCATAATTTGTCCTACTTCCACCGGAACCCTTTTAGCTTGGTCCCCTTCGGGAATAAAAACAAAGTACATACCCTGCTTCGTTGTTAGCGCTGCTTGGGGTATCGCTAAGGCATTATCAGCCTCTCCGGTTTTAATTTTTACCTTGGCAAACATACCGGGTTTTAACATAAATTCTGGGTTAGGTACCTTGATTTTAGCTTCAAATACTCTGGCATCTTTGTTTGCCACCGGGTTAATAACTGCCACCTCACCGGTAAAGTGTTTATTTCCATAAGCATTCACAGCTATCTCCGTTTTAAGACCCACTTTAAGGTTAGACAGCTCCCCTTGGTCGATATTCACCACCACATATACTGCTGCTATATCCTCCACTGTCATCAGGTCTGGCCCTTGCAGAGAAACCATCTGACCGGTGGTTACATTCCGATTTGCTACAAAACCGCCAATCGGCGAGGTGATGGTGGTATTGCGCAAATCCTTCTCAGCGTTGGCCACGGCTGCAGTAGCAGAACTGACTTCTGCCTCGGCTAACTTCCGTGCAGTTTCCATGCTTTCAAATTCCTTTTCAGAAACTGCCCCCTGTTTATAAAGCTCCTGGTATCTTTGATAATCAGCACCGGCAGTGGCAAGTCCTGTCTCCGCCTTTTTTAAACTAGCTTGATTAATGGCTAGGGAATGGGTCATGCTATCACTCTTTATATAAACCAAGGGTTGACCCGCAGTTACCTGATCTCCATTATTAACTAACACTTCACTTACACGTCCTGCGGGTAATTCAGCACAAATAATTGCTTGATGAAAGGCCTCAATATTTCCGGTCAGAGAAAGGATGTTTTCAATCTTTATTTTGCTTACCGGCTGGGTGGACACAATCTGCACCGGTTCCTCCTGCTTCATTTCATTCTTGTGCCAGAATCCACCTTTAAAGATACCAAGGGCCAAAATAGCTGCCAATGGTATTAGCCAGAGCTTCCATTTCCTCTTCATACTCCTTTTGCTCCTTTATTAAATTCTCTACCCTTCAGAGAAATTGCTACACTTTGCCCACCTTCCTCCCTTTGGGAGACCCTCGTCAAAATTCAAAAGGAACGCCGAAAAAGCCATGGACATTTTTCCATGGCCTTAGCCTCCATTCTCATCGGTAAGCTCCTCTTGCTCCCTGCGTAATCTTCTTAAATAATGTCTGCCTGCTCTGGTTATTCTGTAGTAGGTATGGTTCATGTGCTTTACCCAGTCTCTTTGCCGATGGTAACCCACCAGCATATTACCCTGCACCTTTTCCAACAGGCCCTTATTCAATAAATTTTCCAAACGGCTGCGGGATTCTTCCACATCCAAACCCACATTAATTCCCAAACGCCAGGCATACTCCGGCCCTGCATAATCAATGAACTGTAAAATTTCTAAATCCTTTTCATCTTCAATTTCTTCCGGCAGCAGTCCCAATTCCATTAGCAAAGCATAGACTTGGCCCGCTAACTCTTGACATTCCTTGGCATATTCATGATGCAGGGGGCCTAATTCATGTTCTTCGGGCAGTTCGTTGCCGATTAACTCATTTATTTCTTTAAGATCCTGTGCTGCACCTTTCAATTGATCAAAAAGAAGGCATTTCTGATTCAATTCATACAGTCTCTTGGCGAACCGAGGCATTCTCTCTGGATCGGTACTAATCACCGGGTCCCCCAGCTTGCTTTCTACGTCGGAACGTTCCGTATAGAAGGAATCAATCCTCGACCAAATCTCCTCATCGGAAAGGTATTTGGCATTAAAAATGGACATAGGGTTCCTCCATATTAAAATTTTTTTACTGCTTGGTTTCCCCTTTAATTTGAGTAGCCTTTAAGTAAAGAGTAATTTTTTCATCGATGACAACCAGATACGATTTCAGCCTGTACTTATTTCCGTTGGCTTCTATTTCACGGTTATCAATTACCCCAGGAATCCATAGTATATCCAGGCCCTCTACCTCCTGTCCTATTAAGGGAGCAAGCCAGGTTTCTACATTTTCATTGGCTTCTATATTTACGCTAAGTTCATCATATTCCGTTAAACCTTCCCGGGAAGACAGGATCACAAAGGTTTCAATATTGGTTATGGTCCGCTTCTGTTTCTTTTTACTATTGTCCCTTAATTTTGTCAATTCGCTTTGGGTGTCAGCCAATTGACCGCTTAGGGTTAGATTGGTCAAGGTAAGATGATCCACCCGTTTGCCAATTACCATATTGGTTGCCGCCGCCCCCACTAAACAACCCAGTATCAGAAATGCCAAGCACCTGAAAAATGCTGCCCTCATCTAGAGTTAGCCCCGCAAAGGGTCAGAATCAGGTAATATCCCGCCTGTGTGCCGGCCAGGGCACTAACAATATAAAAAATCTGTTTAATCACTGCCCGGACCTCCCCGTTAAAAAGACCACTTTCAAACACTTCAAAGGTGGAGAAGGTGCCACCGATGGCAGCAGCAATGGCCCATATTTTCATATCCCGGGACAATTTTAACATAACTCCTAAGGATGGTTCTCGTACCAACAAGGCCGCCAGGGAGCCGATAAGCACTGAGCCCAACATAATACCAAGGGCTGTAAAGAAAATTAAGATCACTTTATGTTCAAAGGTCTCTATTTTTATCACCCCTCATAAGGACAATCTGTTAAACCTTATTTGGGAAACCGTAAAAATATACCCTTGAGATACTATTTCTTTATGAAAAGAAAAAGACCTTCCCAAGTACTTTGGCAAGGTCTTTCATACTTACAGGTATTCTTTTATCTCTGGTTCATAATACTCTTTACTATGACTGCAGAGGGGACATTTTTCCGGTGGTTCATTACCCTCATGGAGATAACCGCATTCCCGGCACTTCCATTGGATTTTTTCATCCCTTTGCAGCAGCTTATTATTCTCTAGTAATTCCAGCAGCTTTTTAAAACGCTCAGCATGGTGATATTCTACCTGCTGTACCGTGGCAAAAAATTTAGCCGCCTCCTGTTCCCCCTCTTCCTTGGCTATCTGCTCAAACTCGGGGTACATATCCTTCCACTCGTAGGATTCCTTATCAATGGAAGCCAGTAGATTTTCCTTGGTACCCTTGATGCCACCTAACAGTTTTAAAATGACCTCGGCATGTTCCTTTTCATTCCTAGCGGTTTCTTCAAAAACCTCCGCTATTTCGTGCCAGCCTTCCTTACGGGCCACGGAGGCAAAGAAAGTGTAATAATTTCTGGCCATACTTTCCCCGGCAAAGGCTGCCTTTAAATTGTCCACGGTTTTCTTGGTCATATTTGGTACCCCCAGTATTGGTAATATAATACCATTTTTACCAAATGCCACCTAAATCATACAGCACTTGGCACATTAATATTGACCTTCTACCCGTTTTTTCGCTACAATTTATAGTATGTACCAGACTTATGTATAGGAGTGTTAGCTTTGGTTAAAAAGCAAGAAATCGAATTTACCGTTTCCGGCCACGAAGTAGATAAAGATTTAGCCCGTGTGCCCATTAAGGTATCACCGTCACTTCAAGCACTGATTGCTAACCAGCTTGAATTAATGGAAATTGTAGAAAAAGGCCACCCTGACTACACTATTTTTGTGGAGCAGCACCGTATGGAACTGTTGCAAATTGAACAGGAAATAGCCTATGCCTTTAATAACTATGTCCAAAAAAAGGAAAAGGCGCGGGAGAAGAGAGAGCAAAGAAAGTCTTCTCTGGCCACAGAACCACCAACAAGTGAAGAAGAATCTCCCTTTATGGAAGCAGCTTTTTACGGTGGGGAGACCTCTTTACCTACTAAGGATGATCTTCCCTGGGATGATTCACCCAGACAGTCCGCTGAAGAACAAAATATATCCGATCAGGGTTATGTTGATGAAAGGCCACAACCCTCCCTGGACGCCATGGCTGCCAGCATTAGTCCAGGCCTCCCCTCTGCCAAATACGAACCCAGAACTGCTCCGGTGGAACCAAAGCCTGAAGTTGATGTAAGAAGGATTGCCATTGGTGCCGCTATCAAAAGCCTAAGCAAGTTTTTGGGAAGGGAACTGAGCGAGGAAGAAATAGTACAGATTGAAAGCCAGGTTGATTCTTATTTAAAGTAAACGTAAACAGGGAGCGTCGCAGCTCATAAAGCTGCGACGCTCCCTTGCTAGTTACTGTTGATTTGATCTCGCAGGCAATGGTCTTGACCATTCTCCACACAGTCCGATCCATTAGAAACTATATTTTTTATCCTTAGCTGCTTCCTCTTCAACAAGTATCCGCCGCAGAATTTTACCCACGGTGGATTTGGGTAATTCCTTGCGAAACTCGACCCTTTTGGGTACTTTATACTGTGTTAAGTGCTGCCGGCAATACTTGATTATTTCGTCCCTTCTAGCCTCCTCACCCTCATGCAGGACAACAAAGGCCTTTAATACCTCCCCCCTGGTGCGGTCCTTGATTCCAATGACAGCAGCTTCCTTTACCTTGGGGTGGCCATAGATTACTTCTTCTACCTCTCTTGGGTAAATATTATAACCCATACTGATCACCAGATCTTTCTTACGATCCACAATATGGGTGAATCCCTTCTCATCCAGCCGGGCAATATCCCCGGTATGCAACCAGCCATCCCGCAGAACCCTGGCTGTTTCTTCCGGCATCTGCCAATAGCCCTTCATGATTTGTGGTCCCCGAATGCATAACTCGCCAACTGCACCAATGGGTAATTCCTGACTGCCAGTTTCCAGATCAACAATCTTTATTTCCGTGTTGGGCATCGGCAATCCAATAGAACCATCCACTTTCTGGTCATTCAGGGGGTTGCACTGGGTCACCGGAGATGCTTCCGTTAGCCCATATCCCTCAACCAGCTTGGCACCAGTAAAAGCTTCAAACTTTTGTTGTACTTCCGCCGGTAAAGGTGCTCCACCAGACAGGCAGATGCGAATAGAAGAAAGATCGTATTTTTTAACCTCGGGGTTGGCAATGACAGCCACATATAAGGAGGGTACTCCCTGAAAGACTGTGGGCTGATACATGACAATTTGTTTTAGTAAATTCATGGCCTCTAAACGGGGAATTAAAATCATTGTGGAAGCCAAGTAAACAGACAAATTCATACAAGTGGTCATGGCAAAGATATGGAAAAAGGGAAGTACACAGAAAAATCTTTCCTTGCCCTCCTGGCACTCCTTCAACCAGTGCCTGGTTTGAATTGTATTTCCTGCTAGGTTACGATGGGTCAGCATGGCACCCTTTACTACCCCGGTGGTTCCCCCAGTATATTGGAGAACAACAATATCCTCATCTATATCCAGAGCCACCTCTGGTGGGGCTGTCAGGGATTTCACCAGCAGATGTTCAAAGGAAAGGATCTCCTTCACCCCACCATCGCTAACTGTCTGATTAAGATCATTGCCAAGGTCTAGGTACTGCTGCACGCTGGTAGCAATTAAAATCTCTATGGCGGTATCGGGAAGTATCTTCGCCACCTTTGGCTGCAGCTGATCAAGATAAATTAAGGTAGCTGCCCCAGAGTCCTTTAGAATATACGCTAATTCCCTTTCTGTATACATGGGATTCACCATCACTGCAATGGCCCCCAAACGCATGATCGCATAATAAGAAATGACCAGTTGTGGACAGTTGGGCAACAAAATGGCCACACGGTTTCCCTTTTTTATGCCCAGATCACTCAATGCTGTGGCAATACGGTCAACTCTTTCTTTTAATTCAATATAAGTCAGTTCATGGTTTTGAAATATAATGGCGGTGTTATCAGGGTACCGATTGGCCGATTGTACTAAAAAATCATAAAGGGAAACATTCGGAAGGTCTATATATTTGGGTATTCCTTCCGGGTAATGTCTATGCCATAGTTTGCTATTCATTTTGTCACCCTCCTTAAGAACTGGTTAAAATAAAGCCATGGGAATTTTTTCTGTATTAACACCGATTTTTCCTTTAGAAATTATGTCGAAAGAGCATTTTTATCATCACAAAGAGAGTGACTCATCATAAATATTTCCTGTCCGGGGGATGCTATCCTTTATTATCCTTGTAAACAAATCAGAGGTGAAAAATCAATGTGGGATGGCTGGCCAATTTCCAGGGTAATCGTTTTATTTGCAGCGATGGCTTCACTATTAATTTTTATTCAGGTAACTCTTTTTCATTACCGTCAGAATTTTCGTCATTGGGCCATGTGGGGACCTGTATTAACAACGCCCATTATCGGCCTGTTGTTACTGGCTTTGGTTTTCTATAACATTTCCATACTAAAAACTGTCACAGGTATTTTTTGTGCCCTGGGAGTTTTGTCTGGTTTAGTTGGCTTTGGCTTCCATGTAGAAGGTGTTGGTGAACGTGTGGCTGGTTATCGGATGCAAAATTTCCTGGTAGGACCCCCTGTAATACTACCCTTGATGGTGGCGGCCATTAGTACACTGGGCCTTATTGGTCTTTATTGGAGGTACTAGGCTATGGAAGAAAAACGAACCCGTTACCCTTCCTTTGATTTACTAAAGTATCAAGATGAGTGGGATCCCCATACCAGGGAAATTGTGCTTAAGAGGCTGGGGCCCTTTGATCAACCAAAGGTATTAAAAGACGTTGAGGTTAACCTAATTAAAACTATTGCCAGCCATCTGGTGTACGATGACCGGCATGATCTGCTGGATTACATGGTGCATCACATGGACCAAAAACTAACAGCCAAAATGGGTGAGTCCCAACGTAAACCAACCATACCACCAGAAAAACAGTTAATCCAAGAGGGACTAACTGCCATTAACAATTATGCCAAGGGTTCCTATCATCAAAGCTTTACAGAGCTGACTACCGACCAGCAGTTTTCTATCCTTTCCTCCCTTCAGGAGGGACAAATTAAACCTTTACCCGGCTGGGATAAAGAAAAGCAGCAGGCATTATTTAAAAAACTCAGCTCAGAAATTATCAGCGCCTACTTTTCACACCCGATCGTTTGGTCTGAAATTGGCTACGGCGGTCCGGCCTATCCCCGGGGATATGTACGGGTAGAGCAGGGACTTACTGATCCATGGGAGGCCCGGCAAGATGAAAAATAATCATGACTTTGTCACTCATAACTGTGATCATTACGTCGGCCATCGCTACCATGATTTGGACCACCGTAAATATAAAGACGATGCAGATATTTGCATCGTTGGAGCCGGCGCCGCCGGTGGTGTGCTGGCCTATGAACTAAGTAAAGCTGGCTTTAAAGTGGTTGTACTGGAGGCAGGACCCTACTGGAACCCCCAAACAGATTTCGCCAGTGATGAACTGTCCATGAATTCCCTGGGCTGGCAGGACACCCGCCTTTCCACCGGCCAAGATCCCATCAGCTTTGGTCATAACAATTCCGGCCGGGGTGTTGGGGGAGGCACAGTCCACTTTACCGGTGTTTTTCTCCGCTTCCACGCCAGTGATTTTAAAGTTAAGACCCTGGATGGTGTGGCTGAAGATTGGCCCATAACCTATGAGGATTTGGCACCCTACTATGATAAAATTGAACGGGACATAGCCGTTTCCGGCCCCAAGGAATTTCCCTGGGGGGAATTTGCCGGACCTTATCCTTACCCCGTGCGGGAACCAATCAGTGCCAATGCCCAGTTATTTCGCCGGGGTTGCGAAAGGTTGGGCATCCGAAGTGTGGTGACACCTCTGGCTATTCTCTCAGCCCCCTTTGAGGGCCGTCCCCCTTGTATCAACCGAGGGTTTTGTAACCAGGGTTGTCTGCCCAATGCCAAGTTTAGTACCCTTATCCACCATATTCCCAAGGCCATTCAACTGGGAGCAGAGGTCCTAAGTGATTGTATGGTCACCCATCTTGATTTAAACAAAGCAGGCCGGGTAAGCAGCATCACCTTTGTGCATGCTGGCAAGGAATATGCCCAAAGGGCCAGGGTTTTCATCCTTGCCAGCTTTGTGGTAGAAACACCGCGTTTGCTGCTTCATTCGGCCTGTCCCAAGTTTCCCGAGGGCCTAGCCAACAGCAGTGGTCTGGTGGGGAAATGCATTATGCCCCACAGCAGCCATGACCTCTATGCCAAATTTGACCAGGAGGTCAGACTTTATAAGGGTACACCCGTGCTGGCTTCTACCCAGGAATTCTATGAAACGGATCCCGCCAGGGGCTTTGTGCGGGGTTATACCCTACACGCCCACGGTTCCCGGCCGGTGGCCATGGCCAAGGGAATAGCCACCAAGGCTGGCATCTGGGGTAAAGATCTTTACGAAATTATGCGGGACTATAATTATTATGGTCGGGTTACTCTGGTGGGTGAAGTGCTGCCAAACCCAGCCAACACCATTACATTGGGCGATGAGAAGGATGCATATGGCATACCCCGTGCAGTGTCCACCTTTCGCTACGGTGATAATGACAACAAATTAATTGCCCATGCCATGGCCAAAGCCAAGGAAATCATGGAAGCAGTGGGGGGTAAAGCAGCCTTTGTGACACCGGATTCCGCCCACTTGATGGGCGGCACCAGAATGGGTCAGGAGCCTGCCACCTCTGTGGTTGACCCCTTCTGCCGCAGCCATGATATTGCCAATCTATACATTTGCAGTGCCAGTGTCTTTGTCACCTCCGGCGGCGGCAACCCCACCGAAACAGTCATGGCCCTGGCCGCCCGCACCGCAGACCACATCATCGAGCAAGCAAAGACCAGAGCCTACTAGGTATTCAACACTTATGCACCAAAGGGTGCCAGGCACCCTTTGGTGCATAAGTTCCAATGACTTTTCTATTTAAATAAATAAATTTACATCCGATTCTTCCGCCTCTGCTAAATAAGAAGCCACCCCGCCATATTCAATGCCATCAATGAGTTCCTCCGCCTTAATACCCATTAGGTCCATGGACATGGTACAGGCCACCAACCGTACACCACTATCCTTGGCCTGTTGAATTAATTCCTCCAGCGAGGCAACATTTTTCTTCTGCATGATATTCCGAATCATCCTGGGACCCATGCCAACCATATTCATTTTGGATAGTCCCAGCCTTTTGCTGCCCCTTGGCATCATCAAGCCAAACATTCTTTCTATAAAGTTTTTTTCAACCCTGCCCACCACATCTTTTCTAAGGATATTTAGTCCCCAGAAGGTAAAGAACAGAGTCACCTTTCTCCCCATGGCGGCACCACCATTGGCGATGATGAAAGAAGCAATGGCCTTATCTAAATCACTGCTAAAGACAATAATGGATTTGCCGTGGGGAATATCCAGCGGGTTTTGATTATGGGCAGGTACCGACGCCTGAGCATTCCCCTTTTTAATCATCACTCGGTACCCTTTAGCGGTGGATTCGGAGCTAAGCAGGGTGTTTCCTGTCCGTTCACACCAGGCCTTCGCGTCTCTGGGAAAGGAAGGATCCGAGGCCAGAACCTCCAGGACCTCCCCTGTCTGAAGATTTTCCATTTCTTTATAGACCTTCATAATAGGCCCAGGACATTGCAAGCCACAGGCATCCACTTGCACGGTTTTTCCTTCTAGTGTTGCTGTGGGAGAAGGTATATGTTCAAATTTTGTCATTTGCTCATTCAAATCAATACCCTCCGCATATTTATATTGTTCCGCCAAATGCATCTCATAGCCACCACTGAGGTTATATACCTTATACCCCCGCTGGGCCAAAATCCGGTAGGCGATATACCCCCTGAGACCTACTTTACAGTAAATAATAATCTTTTTATCCCTGGGGATTTCCGCCAGTCCCTGTCGAATACTATCCACGGGCATTAGCACTGAGCCTGCTAAATGACCATTATCATATTCTTCTTTGGTGCGAACATCCAGAATCAGATGGTCTTCTCTGGCCAAGCCCTTTAAATCCTCCCAATGCAGGACCTTAACATCGCCTTTCAGGATATTGGCAGCGGTAAAGCCTGCCATATTAACAGGGTCCTTGGCGGAAGAGTAAGGCGGGGCATAGGACAGTTCCAACTCCTCCAGATCATAAACTGTCAGCCCATGTTTGATGGCTGTGGCCAAAACATCAATTCTTTTATCCACACCCTGCCGACCCACAATTTGTGCCCCCAGGATTTTCCCATCGGTGGGTGAGAAAAGAAGCTTCATGGTCAGCATAAAGGCCCCGGGGTAATAGCCCGCATGGGAACCAGAGTGGGTAAAGGATTTTAGATAAGGAATGCCAGCCCTTTGGAGAAGCTTTTCATTATTGCCTGTGGCTGCGGCGGTAATATTAAATACCTTGATAATAGAAGTTCCGAGGGAGCCTAAATATTTGTCCTTGGCCCCACAAATATTATTGGCAGCAATGCGCCCCTGTTTATTGGCTGGGCCTGCTAAGGGAATCAAGGCATTTTGCCCGCTTAGCCGATCCTTTACTTCAATGGCATCACCTACGGCATAAATGGCCTGGTCCGAGGTCCTGAGATATTCATCCACCAGGATGCCGCCCTTGGCCCCAATTTCTAAGCCTGCCTCTTGGGCTAGCTTTGTCTCTGGCCGTACCCCCGCGGCCATAATAACCAGATCCACCCGCTCCTGCCTGCCACTGCCCAATAGGATATCAATTTGCGTCTCACCTTGGAAGCTTTGAACGGCATCCTTTAGTATCAGGTTGATTCCGTTCGCTAGCAATTCCTGCTCTACTATCCGGGCCATTTCTACATCCAAGGGTCCCATCACCTGCTCCGCCGCTTCAATGACCACCACAGCAAGCCCAGCATGTTTAAGATTTTCCGCCATTTCAATGCCAACGTAGCCGCCGCCTATCACAGCAGCCCGTTGGGGCTTCTTTTCCTCAATAAAGCCCTTAATCTTATCTACATCAGCCATGTTTCTCAGGGTATAGATGCCTTGCCGCTGCATCCCCGGTATAGGCGGTAAAATGGGTGCGGCACCGGGAGATAGCAGCAAATAATCATAGCTTTCCCGGTAGGTCTGACCCCCCGCAAGCACTTCGACTTCTTTGCTTTGCCGCAGAATCCTAGTCACTTCACTTTTCACTCGAATATCAATGTTAAACCTTTCCTGCATCCCCTGAACGGTCTGTACCAACAAATTTTCCCGTTCCTGAATAACCCCCCCGAGATAGTAGGGCAAACCACAATTGGCAAAGGAAATGTATTCTCCCCTTTCGAAGAGAATAATTTCTGCACTTTCATCTAGCCTTCTTAGTCTGGCTGCGGCACTGGCCCCGCCGGCAACCCCGCCTATGATTAACACTTTTCTTGGCATCTTGATCAACTCCCGTTTTATATACCCCTAGGGGTATGGGTATTTGTTATAATAAAAATAACACCCTCTACCAGTTAAGTCAACGTTTATTTTAGTGAATTATTGACATCAATTAAAGGAAATTATACACTAATACCATAGGGGGTATGGTAGTAATGCAGGCCAATGTTAATCTTGAATTACAACAGGAGTTAATGAGCCGCTTAAAAAAAATCGAGGGTCAAGTGCGCGGCATCCACAAAATGATTGACCAGAATCGCAGTTGCAGCGATGTAGTGATACAACTTGCCGCCGTTAAGGCCGCCATCAATCGGGTAGGCTTCTCTGTGTTGGCCTGTCATCTAGCCAATTCTATTCAGGAGAACATGGAGCAGGGCAAAGAACTCAATGAATCACTGGATGATTTTATGAAGGTATTTAAAAAGTTTTCTTAACTGTCGGGAAAAGAGCGGGGCAAACATATGGGACATGGGTGAGATAAGGGAACAGGTTGAGACCACTGAAAAAGCCCTGTTTTTTCAGTGGTCTCAACCTGTTCCCTTGTCCCTAGGCTAACCAATACCTACGGGGTAACGGGCTGTGAAGGTAGTGCCCTTGCCTGGTTGGACGGTGAAGGAGATACTCCCTTTGAGGTAGCGTTCTGTAATTAACTTCATGCTGTAAGTTCCCAGGCCTCTGCCACTTCCTTTGGTGGAAAAGAATCTGTCAAATATCTGTAGTTGAACCTCCCTGGGCATTTCCTTGGAATTATTGACCGAAAAATTCAGTTCATTATCCGTTAGGCTGAGTCCTAGGGTTACAACCTCACCTTGCCCCGAAGCCTCTAAGGCATTTTTTACCATGTTGCCCAATACCCTTTTCAAGAGTACAGGGTCACTGACCATCGTAATCTCTTCGGCAACCCCTATAAATTCCAGGGTCACTCCTTGGGCAATGGGCTGCCTGACATACTGATCCATAATACTGTTTAACAATTCCACTGGATCAAAGGGTTCCGGGCTTACCCTTAGCTCGTTATTTTCCGCACTGAGTAAATCCCTTTGGTCGAGGATCTCTTCAATTAAATCCCCGGCTATTTCCTGCAAATCCCTCATCATTTCCTGAACCTTGCCAGGATCTTTGACGGTACTTAATAGTTCTACAATACCCCGAAGACTCCCGGCGGTATTTAAAATATCATGAAAGAAGATGCGCTCCAACGATTTTCTTCGTTTTTCATCACTGATATCGGTAACAAAAATAACAGTAAAATTCTTCTCTTCCAATATCAGGGGTTTAGCAGTAAAAAGCAGTTCCAAAGAAACAAGCTCCCCTTGTCTTTTGACAACCGCCCGGCACTCCATAGCTGCTGCTTGACCTGACAGGGCAGCTAGAATGGCTAAGACAGCGCCACAGGTGGAACAATGCTCACTGGTACCGCAACCAGCTTCATTTTCGAAGGCATGAATACAATCCAACACTTCCCCGGGCCTGGCCCCCAAAACCTTATAAGTGTCTTCGATTTTTAGTGCATCTAATAATGCTTCATTGCAATAAACAATCTGTCTGTACTGATTTAGGATTAGAATAATGTTGGGAAAGGATTCAAAAATCGGGTGCACAGCATAAATTTTATTAACTGTTTCCACCTGTTCCAATACCCTATCCTTTGGTAGCCGAGCAGCCGGGGCAAAATGGGTAAAGTGGTCGTTAAACAATATTTCATTCATCTATCTGACACCTCCTTTAAAATTTGCAAGTCCAAACCTTGCTCCTCTTGTTTTGATACATATTTTTATCTGCAGTATTTATCAATTCATCAAGGCTGCAGGGTAGTTCTGCATCAAAAAAGGCAATCCCAAAACTAAGGGATATACCATATTGCCTGATACCCTTGGCATTGTGACGATTTACGTGATCCATCAGACGAGCTGTTAATTGTGGTACCCTATCTTTTTGGTCACCTAAAACCAGCACGGCAAATTCATCGCCGCCCAGTCGGCTAATGATATCTGATTCCCGAAAGGTTTTGATTAAAATATTTGCGGTATCAATTAACGCCTGATCCCCCTCGTGATGACCAAGCTGGTCATTTATCATTTTCAGCTTATCAAGGTCAACAAAGAACAGCATTAATTTTTCCCCGGCACGTTTGGTCACCTTTAGCTGTTGCTCAGTCAAAGTGATAAATCCCCGCCTGTTATACAAACCGGTTAACTCATCACGCAGGGATAGATTACGCAATTTCTCCCTTAATTGTACATTTTCCGTAACGTCCCGTAGGGAAGCAAGATAAGCGTTTTTTCCTTCCCAGTTTATTTCCACCACATGCATTTCAGCCACCAGCCGGTCTTTATTCAACCGCTCAATGGTGACTTCCTTTTTTTCTCCTGAGGCCATACTATATTTAAAGGGCTGATCCATTATTTCCTTGGCTGAACACCCAAAGAGGGTTTCTGCAGCAGGGTTAACATAACACATCACACCCTGACAGTCAGCCACCACCATCGCATCACTGTTTTTTTCCAAAATTGTGCGGTAATTGTGTTCAAGTATTTTAATTTTATTTAAAGCATCCTTTAGCTGGTTATTGGACTGTTCCAATTCCAGATTCTTTTGCACAGCATTTTCGAAGGTAGAAAGCAGCAGGTCGATAATCTGCATCCGCTCGGAGGTAAGGAAATGCTTTTGCCCCTCAAAGAAAACCTCCATACCCATTTCTGTACTGCCGCAACGTCTCAATTCCTGATTAATTAAGATGTGACGTATGCGTGAGAGTAAAAATTGTTCATTAAAGGGCTTCGTCACAAAGTTATCTGCACCACAGGATAAACCCTTAATAACATCCTTGGCATCGGAGAGTCCGGTCAGCAAAATAACGGGTATACCCTTAAGACCTTCGTTTGTTTTAACCGCTTTACAGAGATCATAGCCATCCATTTCCGGCATAATTATATCACTGATGATGATGCTGGGTTTATTGCTGCTTATATAGTCAAGGGCCTGTACCCCATTATAGGTCACATGAACTTGATAGCCGTTTTGTTCCAGAATATAGCGCAGTTGTTCCGCTTGGGTGCGACTGTCCTCTACCACTAGAATCTTTACTTTATTATTCAACTTTGTCCCTCCAAACCCAAGTTAATTAGTTAAAACCTTGCTCAGATGAACCAGTCACCAATTCCTTTAAGGTTAAAGCAATTGCTTCTGGGGATAGGACATAGGCAGCAGCTCCAATTCGGATGGCCTCCCCGGGCATACCAAAAATAACGCAGCTTTCTTTATTTTGGGCGATGGTAATTGCCTGTCTTTCCCGCATGATCTTTAACCCTTGGGCACCATCTTCGCCCATGCCAGTCAAGAGTATGCCCACCGCAGAGGAGCCAAAGGCCTTACTGACAGAGCGAAACAAAAAGGAAACCGCTGGACGAATATTCTTTTCCGGTGCCTCCTTTGAAAGCACCAGTCGGCCATTGGATTGTATTCCTAAATGAAAATTATCCGGTGCAAAGTAGACATGCCCCGGCAGGGCATATTCCCCGTGGTAAGCGATGTGAATTGGCATGACTGTGGTTTGGTTTAACCAATCAACTAACCCCTTTAAAAATCCCGTAGTAATATGCTGGACAACCAAAATGGGTGCTGGAAAATCGGCCGGTAGTTGAGAGAAAATTTCTTTAAGCACCAGAGGACCACCTGTGGAAGCACCAATGGCAATGCATTTAATTCTTTTTCCGATATTTTTAGGCCTTATTTGGGGAGGTGATGTCTTTAGGGGTAGTGACAACCTTTTCGTTCGCACCTTGACTCTGGCAATGGATTTGATCGTTTGGATCAGCCTTTTACTTTTTTCAGCAAATTCCCGGTGACCAATTCCCGGTGGTGCCTCCTCCACTGCCACTGCACCTGCCTCGAGGGCCTGGAAGGTCATGGCTAGGTTTTCCTTTTGATAATGAGAGCTAACAATGATAATCGGTACAGGGGCTTCTTCTAAAATCCTTCTGGTTGCTTCAAAGCCATTCATACCGGGCAGTTCAATATCCATTGTGATTACGTTGGGCTGATACTTCTTAGCAAAAACCACCGCATCCAAACCAGTACTTACAGTACCAATTACCTTTATTTCCGCATCGGACCTAAGTATATGCTCCAGCAAACTTTGCACAACTGGTGAATCTTCAACAATTAAGACCTTAATCATTTTTGGTTACCCCGCTATTTTATATAAGTCTATTAATAACTGCCAGCAAATCACTATGGTCAAAGCTACTTTTAACAATATATGCGTTGGCACCAACATCAATACCCCGCTCCCGATCTGCCCTTGAATCAAGACTGGTGACTAAAATAACCGGAAGATGTGCTAGTTTTTCATCGGACCTGATCTTACTAGTCAGGTCAAAGCCATTCAGTCTTGGCATTTCCACATCCGAAACAACCAAGTTAAACTCCCCTGTCTTCAAGGTTGTTAATGCATCCACTCCGTCCACTGCAGTGGTTACACGATAACCAGCCGATTCCACAATGTTTTTCAGCAGCATGCGGGAGGTTATGGAATCCTCCACAAGCAGTACAGATTTTCTTTGGTCCGTCTGCCCTGGCTCATTGGTCACCGCCTTTGACTTGTGCGTGGGATGTTTTATGGCCGACTTAAGCAAGTCCTGGACATTTAGTATAGGTACAACTTGCCCGGAGCCAAGTACCGTGGCACCACTGATATTTCTTACCCGTCTAAGCTGCTTACCCAATGACTTGACCAGTACCTCTTGCTCACTGATGATTTCATCCACCTGAAAGGCCATCTGTTTTTGGGCTGTACTGATAACAATTATTTTTAAACGTTCGGTATTTTTTAGCTGTGCCCCTTGACAGGGTAGTTCCAAAACCTCAGACAATTTTATCAGGGGTATAGCCTGCCCATTGATCGCTAGGGTTTCCCGGTTTTCCACGGTTTTGATGCTTTCCTCTTTTACCCGCAGCGCTTGATTTATCCCCGAAGAAGGCACAATAAAATTTTGCCCTTCAGCCTTCACCAGTGTGCCACGAAAGGTAGAGATATTTACAGGTAGCAGTAATCGGAAGGTAGTACCCACAGTCCGTGCTGTCTCTACTTTGATTTCCCCGCCAAGGTTTGCCACCTTTTCTTGAACAATGGCCAGCCCCAGCCCCCTGCCGGAGATATCGGTAATAATAGGGCTAGTGGACACTTCCGATAGGAAGATGAGATCTAATAGTTCTTCATTCACCAACTGGCCCTCCGGTTGCTTTGTTAATAAGCCACCTCTGACCGCTGCCTCTTTAACTTGATCCAGATTGATTCCTGCCCCGTCATCACCGATAATTATTTCAACCCTGTTGCCCCCCACCTGGGTAACCGATATATTGAGCAGTCCCCGGCGTGTTTTGCCAACTCTCTCACGCACTTCCGGTGTTTCAATACCATGATCAATGCAATTCCGTACAATATGTAAAATAGGGTCCTTTAATTGTTCTAAAATACGTTTGTCTACCTCAACTTCTAAACCCTGCAGGGTCAGGTTTACTTCCTTGCCCTGGGACCTAGACAAATCCCGGACAACCTTTGGTATGTTATGAAAAAGGGTAGCCACCGGCTGCATCAGGGTTTTTTTAACTTGCTTCAAAAGATGATCGACACTGCCGGATATATATCGCTGGTTATGCTCGGATAGTTTCTTGATGGTCTTGGTATCTTTGTCTAGATGTTTAATAAAATCAATTTCCCTTTCATAAACCTCCAGCAAAGCCGCAAAGGATTTAAGCAGCTCACTGCTATCACCCAGGGGGTAGCCTTTGTCCATTATTTTCCGGGCCCTTCGCATAAGGGGGGTTAATTTAAACAATTCCCTTTGCCTGGTCTTTACATTGTCAGTTACTTGCCTAAGCTCTGCTACAAGCTGGGCTGCCGCAAGTTTAGTTGGGAGTAATTCCTCCGCCAGATAAAGAATTTCATCTAGTTTTGTAGTGGAAATGCGGATGCTTTTATCCGTATTTATGTTTTGACATTGGTTATTCGGTATGCCCTGATCAAGGGGTCCCTGCTGAACTACTGGCTCTGTGATCACGGTTGCCGGGGTCTCAGGGGGAATAACTATTTCCATCGTGCTAAGACCAATTTCTTCCTTGTTTCCTTCCTTTTGTGCTTCCTTTGACAGGGGTTCTTCCAGGCCCTGTAAGGTTTGCACCAATTCAAAAATTGCAGTTTGATTACCTGCAGGATTGGCTAAGGCACTGGTCATAACATCTAGGCTTTTATGCAATATGTCAAATAATTCTAGTGTTAAATTGATTTCCTTTCGTTTCAGAAGGGCTAGGATGTTTTCTAGGGCGTGGCAAATAGACTCAATATCTGTAATATTGACCGATCGGGCTGCCCCTTTCAAGCTGTGGGCTTCACGAAAAATTGTTTCTACAATTTTTTCCTGAACCTCTGGTGGGGGTTGCCCTTCCAGTTGGAGCAGACCCGAAGACATAACCTTTATCCTTTCTTCGGCTTCAACAAAAAACATTCTTTTGAGTCGTTGAAAAAATTCATCCTCTTTCCTGCTAGTCATAAAAATCTCCCTACTATAACTTATAGCTTTGCACCAACTGCCTCAGCTCCCTGCCCATCTCGGCCAAGCTTTGGGCAGTTAGCTCCAATTGCCTAGCACCGTCAGCATTTTGCCCGCTGGCCTGTTGAATGCTTTCCATTGCTAAGGCCACTTGATCCATGCCGACAAACTGTTGTTGCACGGAGGCTGCAATCTGCACAACGGACTGGGCGGCTTCGGAAATGGTTTTGGTCATTATTTTTATGGATTCCCCAGCCTCGGCGGATTGCTTTACCCCATCCTCCACTACCTTATAACCCTGTTCGGTTGCCATAACTGCCGAACTGGTAGCCTTCTGAATCTCATTTAAGATACTGCGCACCTGGGAGGTGGCCTGTTTAGATTGTTCCGCCATACTTTTGATCTCCTGGGCCACCACCACAAATCCAATACCCTGATCCCCAGCCTTGGCGGCTTCTATGGAGGCATTCACTGCCAGTAAATTGGACTGTTCTGCCAGGTCATCCACTGTGGAAATAATCTCTCCAATGGCTTGGCTTTGTTCACTGAGTCTGATAATACCCTCAGCAATCAGTTCCATTTTCTCCTTAATTCTGTTCATGCCCTGCACGGTTTCATCCACAGATCTTTGGCCATTTTGCGAAACATGCACCGCCTTCTGCGCAATTTGCGATACATACTGGGCCTTTTCATTGGAGAGTTGGGCGGTTTGTTTGACTTCTTCCATGGTGGTGGTGGTCTCACTCACAGCCGAAGCTGTTTCATGGGCACCGGTAACAAATTGTGAAGTGGAGGCGGAAATTTCACCCGCTGAAACAACCAGCACCTCAACTCCTGTGGCAACCTTACCGATTTCTTCCCTAAGGTTTGTGCTCATCTGATTTATTGTCCTTAGAAGATGGCCCAGTTCATCCCTTCTGTCCTCCATGGACACATCTACGGTTATATCGCGATTCGATATGCGTTCGGCAACCTCTACCACCTGCTTAAGGGGTTTCTGAATATTTTTCGTGATCATGATACCCAGGCCAAGGGAAACACCTAAACCCAGTAGTATGGTTAGGATCATATTTCTTTCAGCAGTATTTGCATTTAGAATGTTGGCCTCGGATTTTTCTTTCGCCTGGGTTACCTTGATGTCCATGATTTTTTGTAAGTCTGCATCAATATTCTGGGCCAGACGATAACCATCGCCATGGTAGATTGATTCCATTGCTTCTGCATCCTTTTTGTTTAAGGCATGATCAATTATTTGATCCCTTATGACATTGAATTTCTCGATATTTGCCCTGACCTCGGTAAGCTTCTGACTGACTTCTTTGGCATCCATGGTTTTCTCTAATTTAGCCAGTTCATCATTTATCTTACCATCCAATTCATAAATCGCATCTCTGTATTTGGCATCATGGGTATTAACAATATCCCTCAGACAGACGCGTATTCTTTGGAAGGAAATTGCTGCAACACAAATTTCACTTAAAGGTTGGGTGTTAACTTGGTACAGCTCGAAGTCCCTCTGTTTGATTTGATTAAGATTATAAACCGCAATATATCCTAAGATAGCCGTAAAGAACGTTACAAATGTGAACACAGCCAATAACTTGGTGCCAATCTTAAAATTATTTAACCATTTCACTGCTTTTCCCCCTTTAGAAAAGTTTCCTTACTATATAACCTCTTCATCCACGATAATTCTTTTGTCAGAAAGGATTTTTTCTCCTGCCAAAACAATAAGCCGCTCAACCGTAACGCCCCTTTGGTATGCCAGTTGTAGGCCTGTTAGAGTATTAAGGGGCGGGCCAATTGCAGCAATGGGTAATGGTCCTGAGCCAGTTATTTCGTCAACCAGCATACCGAATTCCATGTCAGGAGAGTGAAGCAAAATTACCTTTGGTAATTTGTTTTCTCCTCCTTGGGGCAAATTGAATAATTTTTTCAAATCCACAATGGAATGAATTTGTCCCCGTACATTTACTACCCCCAAAACAAAATCAGGTGTACAGGGCAAAGGTGTTAATTCCCTGAGGGGAAATACTTCTCGAATATACTTTGATTCGATGGCATACTGCTCCCCTGACAGGGTAAATCGCACCACCTCGATGCAGACCTCTTTGTCCGACCCTTGGCTTTCCTGTGCCAGCCGTTCTGCCCTTAACTTCAATATTTTTTTCTTTTCTTCCTGTAAGGGGATGGCAGTGGTGGTTTGAGCCTTAAGCAGGCTTTTTTTAACTTTTTCCCACGTGTTACTTTTTTTATCTTGCTCCATGGATTAACTCCTTTGTAAGGATGACTCGATGATCTCTTTGAGCCTACCGGCTGTGAGTCCCTGGAACTCCGGTAGTATTTCTTCCGCTTGATAATTTTTAAGGAGAATGAGTGTATTTTCAAAGTATTTTTTTGATTCTTTGTCTTTACCTATTTGCTTATAAAGATTTGCCATTGAAAAATGAGCCGATAAAAAATCGGGGTTAAGGTAAATGGCTTTCATCAGAGACTGAATGGCTAAGGCCACTTTACCCTGCTCCTGGAGTATCGTTGCCAACAGAAAATGAAAATCCGCCCCAAATTTATGCTGGCTAATTGCCCTGTTGCACCAATCCTCCGCCTTTATCAGCTCGCCAAGGTTTGCATAGGCTTTGGCCAGCAGGGCCATTGCTTTGGCTGAGTCAGTATGATTTACCCTTGCCAAGCTTTCTTGCAATCGATCAATAACTTCATCATATTGTCCCATAACAAATAGTTTCTGGGCTGCCTGGTAAATGTCATCGTTTTCTCGTGCTGCCTTAGGCGAAAATTCTACTGCTTCAACCGGGCCCTGAGGCTCAAAATTATTTGCTGGCTCTTGGTACTTTCGATCAAAATTAGGTACATCATTAGGGGGGAGACTTGTGCATCTTAGAAAAGGTTCCCCTTCATCCAAGGTAAACTGATTTAGTGAAGCCTTTTTATAAAGGACCAATCCCGGAAAATGAAGGGGTGTAAATTGTTCTTCCGAAACCTGGGGTATTTCACTGGGGGCAACAATCAATAAACCATCCGGTGCCAGGCAATGATAAAATTTTTGGATTACCATTTTCCTTAAATCAGGCACCAAATACATCAAGACATTACGGCATATAATCATATCTGCCAGGGGGTATTGGTCCCTAACTAGATTAAGATAGGAAAAACTTACTTTATCCTTAATCCTTGGGCATACCTCGTAGTGTCCTTTTGCTGCGGCAATAAAATATCTATTCTTTACCCATGCCGGTGTGTCTCGGAAGGACCAGTTCGTATATACCCCTGTCATTGCTTTTTTTAACGAAGCGAGATTGATATCCGTTGCGGTGATTGAAGTAAATCCTTCTTTAGGCCTGCCAAACATTTCATCTAATAAAATAGCAATGGAATAGGGTTCCTCACCGGTACTGCAGCCGGCACTCCAAATCCTTAGGGGTTGTTTCCTTCCCCTGATTAATTTTGGCAATATCAACTGCTCCAAATTCTGAAACAACATTTTATCCCTAAAAAAATACGTTTCTCCGATGGTCAGGTATTGTACCAAGATATCCATTCTTTCCTTAATTATGGGGTGGGCTATTAAATCCTTGATGCAGTCTTCTGCACTGCTGTAGCCAAACTCAGGATATACTGTCAGAAGCACTCTTTCCAGTTGATTCAATCTATTTCTGGCAAAATGTAGCCCTGTATAATCTGCCACGACTTCACTGAATCTTGCCAAAAGTGTTTCGGAAATATTTGGTTTCATTCGTTCATACTCCCATTGACATATTCGTCAAGTAATCTTTCTTCCGTGGCGGAAAGTAATTCTTCTGGGTCTACGATTAAAATCATACCATCGGCAAGTTTAAGAACCCCATTTATTAACGCCACTCGATCAAGAAACTTATCTGCATCTACAACCCCATGCCAGTCTTTCTCAACGACCTCGGCAACTTCATTGGCAATCAGGGCCACCTGGCGTTTTTCAGTTTGTATAATAATAAACCGATCATTTATATCGATTTCACGCTGGGCTAATTTAAACAGGCTATAACTATTAACCACAGGTGTAATCCAGCCCTGTATGTTGATGAGGCCCATCATATTATGGCCCCTGGGAATGGGGGTAACCTCAACGGCCCTGATCACCCGCTCAACATGGGCAAGCTTAATGGCAAACCGCTGCCCCTGGATCATAAATATAAGATATTTCATAAATTATCCCCTCTGACATGATTCATCAGGAAATCAATAGATAGCTTTAATTTCAACAAATAAAGGGTTCTTCCTGCAAACTATGGTTAAACTTAAAAACCTTTTCCTAAGAAAATAGGCTAGTAACATAGAGAACTTTATGCTTGACAAATAGCCAATCCTATAATACTATGAATTCAATTTAATAAATAAACCAATGAATAAGAAGAGTAAGAAAGTTTTAGCCTTGACAGAGAGTCGCAGCTGGTGGGATTGCGATATGGTGGACTTTACTGAATGGACTTATGAGGGCAGGCCGAAATATTTTTTAGAGTAGGCCTTGACGAGAGCTCAGCTCGTTACAAAGTGAGAATGTATGTCAGTACATTATAAAGTGGGTCTTTGGACCAATTTGGGTGGTACCGCAGGATTTAACTCTTGTCCCTAAGCAGGGATAAGAGTTTTTTTATTTTTATATGTTAATTTGAGGAGGATAAGGAAATGAAAAAATCAATTAAGCGATTTTTAGTCGGGTTATGCTGTGCCACATTGTTTACAGGGGTTTTAGCAGGTTGTTCTTCATCAACGAAAGAACCAGCCACTACCACTGGCGGATCAGAAAAAATGTATCAAATAGGTATTACCCAAATTGCCGACCACCCATCCCTGGATAATTGCCGTACAGGCTTTATTGAGGGTCTTCAGGCCGAAGGTTTTATTGAAGGAAAAAATGTAACCTTTGATTACAAGAGTGCCAAGGGTGAAATAGCTACGGCAAACACCATTGCCACCAGCTTTGTTGGCAACAATTATGACTTGATTTGCGCCATTGCCACTCCTTCTGCCCAAACAGCCTATACTGCCGCCACCGAGAAAAAAATACCCGTCGTTTTCACCGCTGTTTCCGATCCCGTGGCTGCTAAGCTGGTCAACTCCCTGGAAAAACCAGGCAAAGGCTCAACTGGCACCAGTGATGTTATTCCCGTGGAACAACAACTGGAAATGATCCGAGCCTTCATGCCAGAAGCGCAAAAAATAGGTATTTTGTATAACACCAGTGAACCCAATTCCGCCACCCAAATTGCCATGTACGAAGCTGCGGCGGCAAAATATAATTTTGAGATTGTTAAAGTTGGTGTGGCAGCACAGGCTGACATTCCCATGGCCACCGATAACATTTTGTCCAAGGTAGACTGCCTAACCAACCTGACGGATAACCTGGTTGTCTCTAACCTGCAAACGGTGTTAGGCAAAGCCAATGCCAAGCAAATTCCTGTATTTGGCTCTGAAGAAGAACAGGTCAAAAATGGCTGCTTAGCCTCCCAGGGTATCGATTATGTCGAGCTTGGCAAACAAACCGGCAAAATGGCTGCCAGGGTTTTAAAGGGCGAGGACATTAACAATATAGCAGTAGAAACGATTAAAGAAAGTAAATTAGTTGTTAACGAGAAAGCCTTACAGACCTTGGGCCTTACATTACCAGAAAAACTTAAAGCTACCGCACAAATTATCAAATAACAGGCGGAACCTAGCGGAGGCATAAACATGTTTGAAATTATCATCGGGGTTTTTGAACAGGGCCTAATCTACGGCATTATGGCCCTTGGTGTCTATATCAGCTATAAGATATTGAATTTCCCAGACCTGACGGTTGACGGCAGTTTCCCCCTTGGGGCTGCCGTTACCGCCGTTTTACTTACCGCAGGGGTCAACCCCTGGCTGGCACTGGTCTTTTCTTTTCTAGCAGGCATTTTGGCTGGTCTAATGACTGGCATCATCCATGTGAAATTTAAGGTTACAGACCTTTTATCCGGTATTCTTTTAATGACCGCACTTTATTCCGTAAACTACCGCATAGCCGGTAAAAAGGCCAATATACCCATTTTTGATAGTAATACCATCTTTAATAGCGGCGTGGCAAAGCTTTTTCCCCCCGTACTGTCTGGTTTTATCGTCCTTATTATTGTATTTATGGTTGCCCTTTTAATGAAGTTTATCTTGGATTGGTATCTTAACACAAAATCCGGCTTCTTACTTAGGGCCACTGGTGACAATAAACAATTTGTCACCTCCCTGGCTAAGGATTATGGCACTGTAAAAATTATTGGCCTGGCCATTTCCAATGCCTTTGTGGCCCTGGCCGGCTCAGTTGTCTGCCAGCAGCAAAAGCTATTTGATATCTCCATGGGTACCGGAACAATCGTCATGGGACTGGCAGCGGTTATTATCGGCTTAAATGTATTTAAACCGATGAAATTTCTCAAAGCAACAACGATGGTCATCGGTGGCTCAATTATTTACAAAGCCTGTATTGCCATGGCCTTTGAGGTGGGCTTCGACAATGCCGACATTCGTCTTATTACAGCGGTATTATTCCTAATTGCACTGATTGCTAATGGAAAAGTACTTAAAACTCGGGAGGAATGAAATTGCTCACCCTTAATCAGATACACAAGACCTATAACCAAGGCTCCATCAACGAAACCACGCTTTTTACAGGCTTTAATCTTACAGTGGCCGAGGGTCAGTTTATCTCCATCGTGGGTAGTAATGGTTCCGGTAAATCCAGCATGTTAAACATTATCTGCGGCAGTATTGCTATAGACAGCGGCAACATCCTGCTGCGCAACAAGGATATTACTAATATCAAGGAACATCAGCGGTCCGAATTTATTGGTCGGGTTTTTCAAGACCCAGCCAAGGGCACCTGCCCCAGTATGACCATCCTGGAAAACATGTCCCTGGCTGACAACAAAGGAAAGGTCTTTGGACTATTGGCGGGGGTCAACAAAAAAAGGACAGACTATTATAAATCCCAATTAGAGCAATTAAAGCTTGGCCTGGAGGATAAAATCAACGTTCCAGTGGGTGCCCTTTCCGGCGGACAACGTCAAGCCCTGGCACTTTTAACCTCCACCATGACACCCATCGATCTACTGATCCTAGATGAACATACCGCTGCCCTGGACCCCAAAACCTCGGAAAACATCATGGAACTGACCGACCACATTGTCAAGTCCAAAGGGATTACCACCCTTATGGTCACCCATAACCTCCGATTCGCCGTAAATTACGGTGATAGAATCCTCATGATGCACGAAGGCAATGCCGTCATCGACGCAACCGCCGGGGAAAAGCAAAAAATAGGTATCAGCAAGCTGCTGGAAGTATTTAACGAAATCAGCATCGAATGCGGTAACTAACGACTTTACGGTGCCGATTGTTGAAAAATATTTGTTGAATAAATCCAATGGTTGGGGAGGAAAGCTTATGCACGAGGATAAACTAAAAAAATTTTTCCTTAGGGATCGATTCGCCTCCTATAACGGTATCACCCTGGAAAAAGTGGCCCCTGGCCATGCTGTAACCAAAATGGAAGTAACTGAAAACCACCTCAATGGGGTTGATATTATTCAAGGTGGGGCTATCTTTACCCTGGCCGACCTAGCCTTTGCAGCCGCAGCGAATTCCTCCGGTCAAGTTACCGTTGGCATTAATGCCAGTATCTCCTATTTTAAAGCTTCCAGTGGCAAAATGCTAATCGCTGAAGCCAAAGAGGTTTCATCCTCCGCCAAAATCGCCAATTATAATGTAGATGTAGTTAATGAAACAGAAGAACTCATTGCCAGGGTAACTTTTACCGGATACAGAAAAGGAAATCGAATTGAATTTAAGTAAGCTCTCCCGTGGGGCTGTTGCAAACGAACGGAATCGTTCTTTTTGCAACAGCCCCTTAAAATTTACAGCCCGACTCTAACTTTAGAAAAAGCCCACCCTAATTGAATTCCTATGCCTTTTCCGAACAGTCCTTGAGCTTCAGACTGGGGTTCTGGTTCACCTCGACTAAGCCATCATTTGCCACATTGCTATAGCAAAAATGACTGCCCCATTTATAGTTTAGATCTTTGTAGGAAATATGATTGCCATATAGAATAATTTAGGGCAACAACCTTAGAAGGTTACCATTATATTAGAATAGGGGGAGTATTGTGGAAAAGTATTTTACAAACAAACAAGATGCTGTTTTATTGGTCATTGATATTCAGGATAAACTAATGCCGGTTATGAAGTATGGGGAACAGGTTATAAATAACACCAATACCCTAATTACCATTGCTAAAGATTTGGCTATTCCCATTATGGTTGCAGAGATGTACCCCAAAGGTCTAGGACATACCGTGCCAGAAGTTAAAGGCTTAGAAGATGTTCCTATCTTTGAAAAGATAACCTTTTCCGCCTATACCCATGAGCTAAGTGCTGCCCTAAAGCAATTAGGGAGAAAAAGCATCCTTGTAACCGGCATGGAAACCCATGTTTGTGTTTACCAAACCGTGAGGGATCTGCTCTTTGCCCGTTACAATGTATTCCTGGTGGCTGATGGGGTTTGTTCCCGCACCAAGGAAAATTATCGAAGCGGTTTATCCCTTATGGCTGCCATGGGTGCAGTGATTACCAATACCGAAACCGTCTTTTTTGACTTGATGAAAGAGGCCGGAACACCTCAATTTAGAAAACTGTCCAAGCTGATAAAGTAGCGGACTGGTCATCCCCTTGTGGGGTCAGGCCAATTAAGGGTAAAGGTTTCAGTTAAGAGAACTTCGTGCTACGGGAGTCATTCAGCCATGGTGCCAGTCATCATTGTGGTTAACAAAGCCAAACGGTAAGCCCTGGTCAGATGACCAGGGCTTATCGTATTTGTTATTCAAATGTAACAAGCTTTTTCCGTGCTATGGCTATTCCAGTCTGGGTTCAAGTTTATGATTGACTTGTTCAAATTCTACCGATTTTTTTTGATTCATTCTCCTAAATTCAAAAAACAATAGTAAAGCTGTTAAGGTTACAGCGAAAGCATCGGCAATGGGTGCTGTTCTCCAAACTCCCTTAAGTCCCCAGAAATTAGGCAGGATAATTAAGAGTGGGATGAAAAAGAGCACTTGTCTGGATAAACTCAGGATCGTTGATTGAATCGGTTTGCCCACAGCCTGAAAATAATTTGATCCAATGATTTGGAAACCAACGATTGGCAGAAGCGCCATAAATATTACCAGACCGTCAACGGTTAACTGCGTCAGGGCAGTATCCCCTTTACTAAAAAGTGCTACTATCGGGGTCGCATAGGTTTGGATTAAAATAAATCCAAAGATGGCCAGACCCGTACCGGCAATGATGCCTTTTTTTAAGGTTTCTTGCACTCGGTCAAACTGCCTGGCTCCATAATTAAAACCAATCAAAGGCTGGGCTCCTTGACTGATGCCGACAATGGGCATGATAAGCAGCATGGCTAAACTCATGATAATCCCCACTGCGGAAAGCCCTAAATCTCCACCATAGGCCATGATCGTTTTGTTTAAAATCGTTTGCTGAATACTATTGGCAATCTGCATGGCAAAAGGAGCAAAGCCTATTGAGCAAATCTTTAACACAATGGGCCATTGGGGCTTTAGGCTGTTAAGGCTGATTTTAATCCTACTATTGCCCTTAAAGAAGTAATGGAGCACCCAAATGGCTGTGACCGTTTGTGCTATGACTGTTCCCCAGGCTGCCCCTTTGATACCCCACCCTAACGGGAAAATAAAAATATAGTTTAAAACAACGTTGATCACCGCAGCAACTATTTGCGTTAACATGGCAAACCGGGGGTTTCCTTCGGCCCGGATAAAGTTACTCATTCCATAGGAAATCGCACCTGGTACGATTCCCAGCATGATAATATGGATATAGTCACGGGCATAGGGCAGCACTTCTTGGCTGGAACCAAACAACATAAGAATTGGGTTGGAAAAAAGGAAATAGATACACGAAAGAATCAATGGCAGTAAAATTAGCAATAGGGTAGCATTGCCAGCAATCTTTTCTGCCTCTCGCATTTTATGTTGCCCTAGACGAATTGAAATTAAAGCGGTTGCACCAACACCAATAAGCATAGCAACAGCAATATTAATCGTCATAATCGGAAAGGCAACCGTGGTAGCAGCAATTGCCACAGAACCAATACCTCGTCCGACAAATATACGGGCAATGATATTGTAGAGGGCACTCACTAGCACACCAATGATGGCTGGCAGTGAAAATTCCCAGAGCAGCTTGCCAATATCGCCATTTCTGATGTCCAAGTTCTTGGCCATATTCATTTATCCCTCACTTCTTTGAATGTATGCTTAGAAACTAGGCTCGTTTGCATTAATTGACGCAAACTCAGCGGGCTTGCTCATCAAGGTTTCGGGCAATTTTCTGGTAAATACGAATAAGATGATTAATCTCCTCTTCCGATAACCCTTCAAAGAACTTACTCGTTACAAGCTTTTGTTTTTCAGTCATTGATTCTACATAGCTTTTCCCCTTGTCTGTAATTTCCAGGTAAACGACACGGCGGTCACCCTTTGCCCCTTTGCGTTCAGCATAACCCTCGGAGACAAGTTTATCTGAGACACCTGTAATCGCACCAGGAGTCATTTGAAGCAGTTCAGCCAATTCTGTCGCCTTTCGTGGACCAGAATGGTTAAGAGCCTTAAGCATAAAATATTGAGAAGGGTTCAGACCATGCTCCAATTGTTTAGTCCACTCTTTTTTCATTTTTTTAAGTACATTGGAAAACAAATCAAGCAACTCTCTATTATCAAACATTTTCTTCTCCTTTATAACTAAATATTTTAGTAATAAACTATTTAGCGATTAACTATTCAATTATAGTTTCTCAAACAACACGTGTCAACCACAAAAAAATGCCAGGTGTTGATTCGTTCAACGCCCGGCACGGGTTGACTTTAAATACTATCGCCTTTTTTTCGTCTACTTCACATCCCTGTAACCCCCAGCTCTTCTGCAATGTCCTTCCAATATAGCTTTTCTGTTTTATCCCTATATTGAATTACAAAATAATCTTCTTCGGTAAAGGCCCTTGGCTTTCCTGTTTCATCTTTATAGTATATTCCATATGAAAATTTATTTGGCTCTTCCCCCCTATCATCTAAAAAGCCAACGTAACATTCTGTGAACTTGATATGTGGAATCTTTTCATGAGAAGGGCCCCAGTTGTTAAGTGCTTTTTGGCTGTCTTTTAATTCAAAATTAACGGTTATGACTTCTTCGTTCTTCGTGTAGGTTATTGCAATGTCATCGGACTGCACTCCCCAGCCCAGTCCAAATAGAAACAGATATCCTCCGGCAACTAAAATACAGCATGTTAAAGTGATTAACACGGCTTTCCAAACTTTTCTATTCAGCTTTTTGAATGGCTTGATATCATTTTTATTGACTTCAATATTTTCTGCAACAATTTCTGATTTCATTTCTTCTAGTGCCCCTCTGCATTTTAGGCAATCTTTTATATGATTTTCAATTTCACGATTGCTTTCGTCGCTTGTTAAGCCATCCACATAGCTGGGTAATAAATCTTTAATAATATCGCATTTCATCACAATCTTCCTTTCATAATTTTTTGCTTTGCCCGATAAAAAGTTACTCTCGCCCAATTTTCATTTTTTTGAAACAGCTCTCCTATTTCCCTAAAAGAAAAGGCCCCTGTTATTCTTAAAAGAAATACCTCTTTAGCGATAGGCTCCAAAATATGCACTTCTTGAAATATTTGCATCTTCTCTGTGTTGAGAAAAAGCTTCTCTTCCATGGATAATTGATTAGAAACGAGATTTTCATCGAGGGCGGATGCTTTATGCCGTTTACTTCTTTCTATCTCCTGATACCATAGATGCTTTGCAATTTGACAAAGCCAGGTAGAAACTTTACACGAACCATCAAAACGAGCGGATGATTTTATAGCTTGGTAAAACGTTTCTTGGGTCAGCTCTTCTGCAATATTTCCATCATTACACAAACTAAGTAAAAATTTATATACTAATTCGGCATAATTTTGGTAAGCCTCATCTATGTTCATTTTGCCTCTCCACCTCCTTCACTTTATATATCTGCTTATTCCTTATTTCGTTACAACTTATTTGAAAATAAATAATCTCTTTCTATTCTTTCTACGACATCAAACGAGAGGGGGTTGTAAGCAGTAAAATAAAAAGGACCGATTTCGGCCATTAAAAAAGGACATTTTTTTCCAGTTCACTATCTAAATTCCTTACTGTACTATCACATTCACGTTACAAGTATGCTGAGTGGGCGGATACCCCTTTAACCATAGCTACCTTTATCCAAATGCTTGGTCGCTGAAGCATAACTTTGCTAACAACCGACTGTTTATAGACCTAAAGACATGGAACCAAAGTTGTGAAGATTGGCTTGGGCGGACTGCAAATAGCAACGTCCATGGGACAACAAAAAAGGTACCCGCCGAGGTGTTTCTCCTGGAAAAGCAACACCTAAAACCGATACCCTTTACGAATAATATACCGAAAGACATTGTAACAAGTGCAATCGTTCGTGGAGCGGCTAAAAACCTTAGAAAATAATAAAGCCACCATGGAGTCACGACTCCAAGAGTGGCAGCTTAGTAATGATCCAAAGCATATAAAACAAACATTAGAATGCTTTGTTAAAAAGGTTATTATCAAACATGACACCATCGAATTGGATGCTATAGTGCCTGTGCATATGTATGGTGGAGGCGGGGGGAGTTGAACCCGCCGTCCGAAAGAGCAACCACAATAGGCTCTACGAGCGTAGACTATGTTTTAAATTTCGCTTCCTTGGCGGCCATAGACAGCCTCCGCGGTTGCTAGTCCGGTAGTCTTAGCTATAACCCTCCGAACATCAGGCTATAGAGCGTCCCGTTTAAATGACCCCCTATCCTGCACAACGGGCGCAGCAGGTAGAAGGTTAGACAGCAATTAAGCTGCTAAAGCGTATTCTTCGTTAGCAATTATTAGTGTTCACCGTTTAACGGGTAGGTGAGATCCCGGCTCGCTCCTCCTGCCATCGCATCCCCCGTCGAAGCCATTTCGCCCCCTGAGTGTATGAGAATGCTTTTGCTAACGGAAAGCTTTTTAGTTTATTACATTTTCTGCCGTTCACGGATGGCACGATCCATATCTCTTTTGGCATCCCTAGCGGCAATATCATGTCGTTTGTCGTAGGTCTTTTTGCCTTGGGCCAGTGCTAGTTCTACTTTTACTTTCCCTCTGGGATTAAAGTACACCTTTAAGGGTATTAATGCAAGTCCTTTTTCTCTAACTTTACCATATAAACGTAAAGTCTCTTGCTTATGCATCAAAAGTCTGCGCGTTCTTTTGGGCTCGTGATTAAATCGGTTGCCTTGTTCATAAGGGCTGATGTGTAAATTATAAAGCATCATTTCGCCATTTTCAACCCGAGCAAAGCTGTCTTGGAGGTTGGCCTTGCCAGCCCGCAGTGATTTTACCTCCGTACCGGATAAAGAAATGCCAGCTTCATAGGTTTCTAAGATGTGATATTCATGCCTGGCACGGCGATTATCTGTAACTGTTTTAAAACTTTTTTCTGATGCTTTGGTAGCCATAAAATACACCTCTGACAGTTAAAGCCCAGGTACTCATCTGAGACTCGGGCTTTTGCAAACAATTTATAAGCAAGTATTTATATTATAGCAAACTAATCTTTTATGTCAAGACATAGATTTTTCTTCATTGTCCACATTGCCTTTTCCCGATTCAATTTGCAGACCTTTCTCTGTCTTGATAAATTTTGCTGTGGCTTTGGCTACCTGTGTGCCATCGGCCAATGTAATTTCTGCCTGCATGTTGGCCAATCTACCCCGATCAACCTGCTGTCTGGCAGTCACCACAAGGGGTTCACCGATGGGTACTGGTTTTAAATAACGGGTTGTCATTTCTACTGTCATGGCCGGGTTACCTCTGCTCCAAAGCCAGTGACCCATAACTTCATCCATAATGGTGGTCAGAAGTCCGCCGTGCATCATATTTAACCAGCCGGAATGCTCTAGTCTGGGAGTAAAGGTAGTATAGGTTATATCACCTTTATGTTTAATTGCTAATTTTAGCCCAATGGGGTTGTTAGGCCCGCAGCAAAAACACTTGTTAACCTCTTGCCATTGTTGACTACCATATAATTCCTTATAATCCGTCAAAAATACCACCCCCATTTTGTTCTTACTGTAATATTTTACTAAATTTTTTTGTCGGTGACAAGTTTGGGTTGATCCCTGCCGCAGACGGCAACAGCAGAAAATGAAAAGCTTTGAGCAGCAATGAAACAGGCGACACAGGTCACCCCTATAACCCAAGGCCAATGGCTCATGGCCATTTTTCAGGATAATTAATAAAAAGGAGAGTATCGCTTGTCAGCGACACTCTCCTTACTTAAGTTAATCTTACAGTTTGGTAAGCAGGGGCCCAAGGATCAGGGAGATTGTACCTGCAACCTTGATCAGTGGGTTCATAGCAGGACCGGAGGTATCTTTGCAGGGGTCACCTACAGTGTCACCAACAACGGCTGCTTTGTGTGGCTCAGACTTCTTGCCACCCAGGTTCCCTTGCTCGATCCATTTCTTCGCATTATCCCAAGCACCACCAGCGTTGGACAGGAACAGAGCCATCAGAACACCTACAACAGTCAGGCCAGTTAAGAAACCTGCCAGAGCGGTAGCGCCAAGTAGGAAACCTACCAGGATTGGGGAAACAACGGCAACAACACCAGGAGCAATCATTTTAGCGATTGCAGAACGGGTAGCAATGTCAACACAACGAGCATAGTCAGCTTTTACACCAGGCTTGCCTTCCAGCAGACCAGGGATTTCACGGAACTGACGACGAACTTCTTCAACCATGCCGAAGGCAGCTTCACCAACGGCACGCATGGTTTGTGCGCCAACTAAGAAGGGAATGGCACCGCCGATAAATACACCAACCAGAACCATTGGATCGGTTAGGTTAACGATAAAGGCACCATCCGGATTTATCCTTGCGAGTTCTTCTGCAAACTTGTGCTTAACGCCGTCTACATAAGCACTGAACAGAGCCAAAGCGGTCAGAGCAGCGGAACCAATGGCAAAGCCCTTGGCGATAGCGGCAGTGGTGTTACCAACTGCATCAAGTTTGTCAGTCTTAACACGAACTTCGGGAGGAAGCTCAGCCATTTCAGCAATACCACCGGCATTATCAGCAACAGGACCAAAGGAGTCCATAGCAACAACCATACCAGCGGTGGATAGCATACCCATAGCAGCCATAGCAATACCATAGATAGCCCAAGCAGCAGCATGCTCAGGAGGAGCAGCATTACCAACAGACCAGAAAGAGAACCAGATCGCACCGGCAAATACCAGCATCGGCAATACAACGGATTCCATACCAACAGACAGACCATGGATTACGTTGGTAGCAGGACCGGATTTGGAAGCTTCGGCAATACGGTTAACCGCAGGCTTGCCAGCACCAGTGTACATTTCAGTTAAGTAACCGATTGCTACGTTAACAAGCAAACCGGCTAATACAGCCATGAATACACCGAAACCAATACCTTGCTCAGCGAAGACGTTGTTAGCAAGGAAGTATACGCCAACAGCGGTTAATAAGTTTGTTGTCCATAGGCCAACGTTTAAAGCAGACTGAGGGTTGCCCTCTTCAGTAGTACGTACAAAGAAAGTACCGATAATCGATGCAATAATACCAATTGCGCCAACCAACAATGGGAAGATAATACCTGTGAAACCAAACAGAGTATTACCAATCAGCATAGCAGCAATGGTAGTTGCAGCGTAGGATTCAAATAAGTCAGCACCCATACCAGCTGTGTCACCAACGTTGTCACCAACGTTATCAGCGATAACGGCAGGGTTACGTGGATCGTCTTCAGGAATACCAGCTTCAACTTTACCTACAAGGTCAGCACCTACGTCAGCAGCTTTGGTATAGATACCGCCGCCAATACGAGCGAAGAATGCGATAGCAGAAGCACCAAATGCAAAGGAGTTAATAATCAGTGCGTTTTGGAAAATAATATACAGTCCAGAAACACCTAACAGGCCCAGACCAGCAACGGATAGACCCATAACTGCACCAGCCCGGAAGGAAACGTTAAGGGCTTTCGCCATACCATGGCTACGAGCAGCCTCAGTAGTACGGGCGTTAGCCTTTGTTGTTGAAGTCATGCCGATGTAACCGGCAACTGCGGATAAAACAGCACCAACTAAGAAAGAGATAGCTGAAGCTCCGCCAACTGGCAGGTGGTCTCCGCCCTCAACAAAAAACTTAGCTCCATAAAGAAGCACAAAAATAACTACCACAAAAGGAATCAGGGTTTTGTACTGACGGTTTAGGAATGCCATCGCGCCTTCATGGATGGCTTCGGAAATTTCACGCATTTTGGGTGTGCCCATATCTTCTTTTAGCACGCTAGATAAAGTAAATAATGCAAAAACCAGTGCAATCGCGCCGGCACCCGCAGCGTAATAAGCGAGCATCATATTTTCCACTTGAAGTTACCCTCCTCGTCCCGATATTCATTACTTAGGACCTACTTCCATACCACTAAAACCATCGAAGTAATTGCAAAGGCAATAGCGATAAAGGCTGTGAGCCTGCCGAGTTTTTCATCTAAACCTTTCTTCTTTCCCCCAAACAGTTGCTCAGCCCCGCCGGCAATGGCACCGGACAAACCGGCACTCTTACCTGACTGCAGCAGAATCGATGCTATCAATGATACTGCGATTAGTACATGAATGGCAGTCACTAGACCTTTTAACAAAACTCCACCTCCTTTTCTTGGTATATGTAAAAAAAAGGTCTTGTATACTTTTGTATTATAGCACAACGTGAAATAAGTGACAATCTTTGTACATGTAAAAATAGGTAGCCAAGGCTCTTTCTTACACTCCCTGGCTCCTATTTTCGCAGGTTATGTGATTATTTTAACAAACCCCTAGTACTTTAAATTGTAAAAGACTTCTTTACCACGATAACGTGCTATAGGGCCAAGCTCCTCTTCTATACGTAGTAATTGATTATATTTGGCAACCCGGTCTGTTCTGGAAGGTGCGCCCGTCTTAATTTGTCCTGCATTGGTAGCTACAGACAAATCAGCGATGGTGGTATCATCGGTTTCACCGGAGCGGTGGGATACCACAGCGGTATAACCGGCACGCTTGGCCATTTCGATGGCATCCAGAGTTTCCGTAAGGGTACCAATTTGGTTTACTTTAATGAGGATCGAATTGGCTACGCCGCCTTTAATCCCTTTGGCTAAACGCTCGGTATTCGTTACAAAGAGGTCATCCCCCACCAGCTGAATTTTTTGGCCTAGGGTTTGGGTTAGTTTAGCCCAACCTTCCCAATCATCTTCGGATAACCCATCTTCAATGGTAATAATGGGGTACTTATCTACCAATTTCTGGTAGAAAGCGATCATTTCATCGGCTGTATAGGTTACCCCTTCACCCTCCAGCAGATATTTACCGTCCTTGTACATTTCTGTGGCTGCAACGTCCAATCCTAAGTATACATCCTGTCCTGGCTTATAGCCAGCCTTTTCTATGGCTTCGATAATAACAGCCAGGGCCTCTTCGTTGCTCTTTAGGTTGGGAGCGAAGCCACCTTCATCACCCACAGCCGTGTTTAAACCCCGGGCCTTCAGCACAGACTTTAGGTTGTGGAAAATTTCAGCACCCATCCGAAGTCCCTCGGAAAAGCTTTCAGCACCCACTGGCAGAACCATAAACTCTTGAATATCTACGTTATTGTCAGCATGGGCACCGCCGTTAAGAATATTCATCATTGGTACTGGTAATTCCTTGGCATTTACACCACCGATGTACTGGTATAAGGGCAGGTCAAAGTAGTTGGCAGCGGCCTTGGCCACAGCCAAAGAAACACCCAGGATCGCATTGGCACCCAATTTCCCTTTGTTCGGCGTGCCATCCAAGTCGATCATGAGGCTGTCAATACCGATTTGGTCTGTAACATCCATACCAATCAGTTCCGGCCCAATAATTTCATTAACATTATCCACTGCTTGAATAACACCCTTGCCCAGATAACGCCCTTTATCACCATCCCGCAACTCAACTGCTTCATAGGCACCCGTTGAAGCACCGGACGGTACAGCGGCCCTGCCCACCGTACCGTCTTCTAACCATACTTCTGCTTCCAAGGTGGGATTACCCCGGGAATCCAGAATCTCCCGGGCAAAAACATCACTGATTATTGTCAATGTACATACCTCCTATGGTTTTTTCATATTTTTCATTGCTTGGCAATAAAAATGGGGCACATGTAAAAAAGCTGACGGCTGAAGGCTAGACCCCAACGCCTATCCCTTCAGCAAAAGGCTGCTGCCCGTCATTTCCCCCGGCTTAGGCAGGCCCAGGATATCCAGCATAGTGGGTGCTATATCAGCCAGGCTGCCATCATCTCTTAGTTTAGCGGTCTGGTATTGTTTTCCCATTAGTATAAAGGGTACCGGGTTGGTGGTGTGGGCTGTGTAGGGACCGTCTTTTTCATCTTGCATTTTTTCGGCATTACCGTGGTCAGCGGTAATAATGACTATTCCGTCCTTCTCTAATAGGGCCGAAACCACCCGATCCAGGCATCTATCTACTGTTTCAATGGCGGTTATCGTTGCTGCTAGATCTCCGGTATGTCCCACCATGTCTGGGTTGGCATAGTTGGTAATGAAGACGTCAAAGATTCCTTTATTAATATTAGTGATAAAGGCCTCTGTCACCTCATTGGCGGACATCTCCGGTTTTAAGTCATAGGTGGCTACCTTGGGTGACGGAATCAGTACCCTCTCCTCATTGGGATTGGGTGATTCCACGCCACCATTAAAAAAGAAAGTAACATGGGCATATTTTTCCGTCTCGGCTAGCCTCAATTGCTTCTTACCCTGCATACTCAACCATTCCCCCAGGGTGTTTACCAGCTTATGAGGGGGAAAGGCCACTGCTGCTTCAATGGTTTTATCATAGACTGTCATGCAGACAAAATGTACCTTTGGCCGAGCAGGACCCCGGTCAAAACCAGTGAATTCTTCATCCACAAAGGCCCGGGTAATTTGTCTGGCCCTGTCTGGCCGGAAATTTATGAAGACCAGTGCATCCCCATCGGCAATCTTAACCAAGGGCTGTTTACTGTCATCCGTAACCAGGGTGGGCTTAACAAACTCATCCGTTTCCCCCCGCTCATAGGCCACATCGATGGCTTCCAAGGGGGAGTTGGCATGTAGCCCTTCGGCATAAACCATGGCCCTATAGGCTAATTCTGTACGCTCCCAGCGGCGATCCCGATCCATGGCATAATACCTGCCACTGACTGTAGCCACCTGCCCTACCTGTTCTTCTTCCATTTTTTTAAGCAGTGCCCTCATATAAAGCTTGGCACTGGAAGGAGATACATCCCGGCCATCCAAAAAGGCATGAAAATACACCTTTGTTAGGCCCTGCTGGGCTGCCAGTTTAAGTACCGCAAATATATGTTTAATGTGGCTATGTACACCACCGTCTGAAAGCAAACCCATAATATGTAGGGCCGTATCCTTTTCCTTGACACACTTTATAGCCCTCAAGAGTTCTGGATTTTGAAAAAAATCCCCTTCTTGAATGGCCTTGGTGATACGGGTTAATTCCTGGTAAACCACCCGTCCGGCACCAATATTTAGGTGCCCCACTTCGGAGTTGCCCATTTGGCCTGCGGGCAGACCCACTGCCTCCCCGGAGCAGACTAGGGTTGTATGGAGATAATTCGCTAAATAATTCTTCATATTTGGTGTCTGGGCCTGGGCTATGGCATTACCATGCTCCTCTTTATTTAACCCCCAACCGTCCAATATAATCAAGGCCAGGGGCTGACTATTTTGACTCAAAATTTGGAACCTCCTCTTTGCGAGGGTAGAAATTACCTGCAATTTTCGATAATTCCTGCAAAATCCTCCACCTTCAAGCTTGCACCGCCCACCAGGCCTCCGTCAATATCTGGTTGGGACATCAGCCCCCGGGCATTACCCGGCTTCACACTGCCGCCATATTGAATTCGAACTGCTTCTGCCGCAGCACTGCCGAACCGCTGGGCAATCACTTGACGAATGCTTTGATTGACCTGCTGGGCATCCTCATCAGAAGCCGTCCTGCCGGTACCAATGGCCCAGATTGGTTCGTAGGCAATGACGAGACCTGCCACTTGCTCAGGGGTCAGATCCTTTAAAGCCCCCTCCGTCTGCAGGGTTACAATTTCCTCAGTGGTACCTGCTTCCCGCTGCTCCAGGGTTTCACCCACACAAACAATGGGTACCAAACCAAAGGCCAAAGCGGCCTTTACCTTTAGGTTGACTCCCTGATCCGTTTCCCCAAAGAACTGCCGTCTTTCGGAGTGGCCTAAAATTACATATTTAACCCCCAGTTCCTTTAACATGGCCGGGGATATCTCCCCGGTATAGGCCCCCTGGGTCTCCCAGTGCATATTTTGGGCCCCCAGGGCAATATTGCTTCCCTTTAGGGCTTCTGCCACCGCTGCCAGTGCTGTAAAGGTCGGACAAACCACAGCTTCAACCTCGGTGCCATGATTCTTTTGTTTTAGTTCCTCCACAAAGCTTACCGCTTCGGCCACAGTTTTATGCATTTTCCAATTTCCAGCGATAATAATTTGCCTCAAAATAACACCCCCTTGAAATACGAGAAGTGAGAAGTTAGCAGTGGGTTTCAAACCCTTACTTCTCTTCTCACTTCTTACCTAAAAACCTTCTATTTATATAAAAATATTTTGCATGATATTTTATTTGTCCTGCAGTGCAGCTACCCCTGGCAGTACTTTTCCTTCGAGGAATTCCAGAGATGCCCCTCCACCGGTGGAAATATGGCTGATCTTATCAGCAACCCCCATTTTATTTATAGCCGCCACAGAATCTCCACCGCCTACAATGGTGGTGCCCTGGGACTCACCTAAAGCTTTGGCCACGGCTTCGGTCCCCTTAGCGAAGGCCTCCATTTCAAAGACACCCATAGGACCATTCCAAATCACAGTGGCTGCATTGCGGGCTGCAACAGCATAGCGTTCTGCGGTTGCTGGACCAATATCCAGAATCATCCAATCTGCCGGAACTTCGTTCACTGGTACAACCTTTTGCTGGGTGGTTGGTTCCATCGCCAGTGCCGCCACTGCATCGCCGGGCAACAAGAATTCTACCTTTTGAGTTTTGGCCCGTTCCAGCAATTTTTTGGCCAGCTCAATTTTATCTGGTTCCACCAGAGATTTACCGATGTCATAGCCCTGGGCCTTTAAGAAGGTATTCGCCATGCCACCACCGACAATCAACGTATCAACCTTATCTAGCAAAGTATCAATTACACCAATCTTATCCGAAACCTTGGCGCCACCAATGATGGCCACAAAGGGACGCTCGGGGTTAGAAACTGCCTTACCCAGGTTAGCAAGTTCCTTTTCCATCAAAAATCCCGCCACCGCAGGTAGATATTCAGCAATTCCAGTAGTGGAAGCATGGGCCCGGTGGGCCGCCCCAAAGGCATCGTTGACAAAAAGCTCCGCCAATTCAGCCATCTGTCTGGCATGCTTCTCATCATTTTTTGTTTCTTCACCGTGGAAGCGAACATTTTCCAGCAGCAGCACATCGCCTTCGTTCATCTTGGCAATGGCCTGCTGGGGTTCTGTTCCTACGGAATCATTTACCTTGATTACTTCTTTACCCAGCAGTTCGGACAGTCGTTTGGCTACCGGAGTCAAACGATATTTTTCCACCACTTCCCCCTTGGGACGACCCAGGTGGGAAGCTAGGATGACCTTGGCTCCCTGTTCCATTAAATATTGAATGGTCGGTAAAGCCCTTTGGATACGGGTATCATCGGTAATATTCCCTCCAGCCAAAGGTACGTTAAAATCCACCCGGACAAAGACTCTTTTACCTTTGACATCAACATCCTTGACAGACTTCTTTAGCATGTTTACAGCCCCTTTTCAGCTACCATCAGTGCTAAGTCAAGCACCCGGTTGGAATAACCCCATTCGTTATCATACCAGGCAATTACCTTAGCTAAGTTACCATCAATAACCATGGTAGACAGACCGTCTACAATAGAGGAATTGGGATTGCCATTAAAGTCTTTGGATACCAGCGGCAGTTGATTAAACTCCAGAATACCCTTCATCTTTCCTTCGGCTGCTGCCTTTAGGGTGGCATTAATTTCTTCAGCAGAGGTTGCTTTTTCTAATTCAACCACCAGATCCACAACGGATACGTTGGGGGTGGGAACCCGCATGGCAAAGCCATTTAGTTTGCCCTTCAGCTCAGGCAGTACCAAAGCAACTGCCTTGGCTGCACCCGTGGTGGTGGGAATGATGGACATGCCCGCAGCCCTAGCTCTACGCAGGTCCTTGTGAGGTAGATCAAGAATTTGCTGGTCATTTGTATATGAGTGAACAGTGGTCATTAAACCTTTGATAATTCCGAAGTTGTCATTGATAACTTTAGCCACCGGGGCTAAGCAGTTGGTGGTACAGGAAGCATTGGAAATAATGTGGTGCTTAGCAGGATCATATTGATCATCGTTAACACCCATGACAAAGGTGCCATCTACTTCTTTGCCAGGAGCAGAAATAATGATTTTCTTGGCTCCTGCCTCCAGGTGTTTAGCAGCATCGGGACCTTTGGTAAAGCGACCAGTGGACTCAATCACAATATCTACGCCTAGTTCTTTCCAGGGCAGTTTGGCTGGGTCCCCTTCGGCTATTACTTTAATCTCCTTACCATTAATAATGATACTGTCTTCCGTGGCGGATACATCTGCATTCAAAATACCATGCACCGAGTCATACTTTAAGAGGTGTGCTAAAGTCTGGGCATAGGTTAGATCGTTGATTGCTTTAAAATCTAGACGACGGGATTTATGGTTAACTAATGCTACTTCAAACTCGTTACGCTCGATGGCGCAACGCAGCACATTTCTTCCGATACGTCCAAAACCATTAATACCCACTTTAATAGGTGCCATTTGCAAAACCACTCCTTAAAAATTTATTATGTCACAATACATTGTGCTCCTATTAAATTGTATGTCTCATTCAGGAAATGTTTTCAACATTAATCGTAAATTCCCTGCATAAATGATAAATTTTAATATCTTTTTCTTCTGGTTGTGGCAGGAATGCCCAATTCATCACGGTATTTGGTTACCGTTCGCCGAGATATCTTGATCCCCCGCTGTCCAAACATTTCGGCAATCTTTTGATCACTTAAGGGAGCAGAGGTATCTTCCTCTTGAATAATCTCCTGTAAAATCTTTTTTAGGCTTTCTGAGGATACCTGAGAGCCACTGGTATCACTGAGACCAGTGGAAAAAAAATACTTCATTTCAAAGACTCCCTGAGGAGTCTGAATGTACTTATTCGAAGTGGCACGACTGACCGTGGATTCATGGACACCTACTATATCTGCTACTTTTTTTAAATTCAAAGGCTTAAGGCCCTTTACTCCATGTTCTAAAAATTCCCGCTGCAAATCTACTAAACAATTGGCAACCTTATATAGGGTTAAGCGCCGCTGTTCAATACTGCGGATTAACCAAGCCGCTGCATTTAATTTTTCCTCAACAAACTGTTTCGTATTCTGATCTGCGGAACTATTTTTAGATAATACCGTACGATAGGTATTGTTAATGGAAAGTCTTGGAATAGCTACATCATTAACTAAAATAATGTATTGCCCCTCCACCCTCTCCACCACCACATCGGGAGTAATATAACGCAATTCGTCGTGTTGGGTTAAATTTCTACCTGGCTTTGGTTCCAGCTTTTTCAATATATCCGCTGCCTCCTGCACCTCCAGGGGAGAAACATTTAATTTGACAGCAATTTTAGCTAGCCGACCACTGGCCAGGTCTGGTAAATACTCATCGATCAGTACTTTTACAAGTTGATTATCAATCTTCAAAAAATCCAATTGAATCCTCAGGCATTCCTGTAAATTTCTTGCCCCCACTCCTGGTGGGTCAAAACCTTGCAGCACCTTTAAGGCTTCTTCTAACCTTGGTGTTCCTACACCCAGTTGTTCATTCGCATCCTCCAGATCAATACCCAAGTAGCCCCTGGAATCGATGTTGCCAATTAAGTATTGCACAATCTGCTTAAGCTCTTTACTTGCCCGGCTAAGGCTAAGTTGGAAGGTTAAATGCTCTATTAGCGTAGGGGCTTGACTAACAAATTGCTCATAGCCCGGTTGTTCTGAAATTTCCCTTTGACCCCGTATGGGAGAAAGACCAAGGTCACTGCGATCCTGAAAATATTCTTCCCAGTCCAGATCCAATTCCTTCTTGGGATTGTTGCTATCTATGTCTACATCCTCCTGGGGAGCAGCTATTTCTTCGCCGCGCTCCTGGTCATGATCTTTTACTTCCAGCATGGGATTCTCTAATACCTGTTGCTCAACATATTCCACCAATTCAAGGGAGGACAATTGTAATACCGTGATGGCCTGACGAAGTTCCGGTGTCATAATAAGTTTTTGGGTCTGCTCCAAATTAAGTCCAAAATCTATTCGCAAGATCCATCACTCTCCTTTAGTAATTGCTGTTAGCGTTTATCCATTAACCCCACTATCCTGTCCTGATTCGAGTAATTTCTCAATATTAAAGTGTGCACCGTCATCCGCATAAAGTGTTTTGACCCCGCTCTTTTTCTCCACATAGTAGGCCATGGCGGGACGTAGATCTTCCGGACGCAGGCAGCAATGGTTGAAATGTGTCATAATACAAAGTTTGACATTACTGTTCCTAAGTAGATGGGCTAGCCCCAATGTGGTTATATGCCGATGGGCATACACATTATGACTGGTGACATTGGCAATAAGGACGTCAACCTGGCTAAAAGCTTGCTTAATGTCCTCACGGTAATCCACAATATCCACTAAATCTGTAATAGGTCCCCGATAGGATAAATCCTTGACTCCTTTGGGTGTGGTATAACCCTTGATGTAATTTGTGTCGCTGGTGTAGCCAAGGGTAAGATTCCCTGTCCTTAAAATAAATCCATAATTTTCTTCAGCATGATGGGCCGGTACCGGATTCAGGGTGACATCCCCAATGGCAACAGGCTGCAAAGGTACAAGTTTTTTTACTGCGGGGCCTCCCTTATACCCTGAAAGACTATCCTTGCCCTGGTGATAGATGCTGATCAGTCGCTCTCGTTCCAAAACTTGGCCTGGTGCCAATACCAAACCCCTGCGGCAAAACATGCCCCAACACATGGCCTCTATCACGGCCTCTGCACCGGCATAGTGATCCAAATGACCATGGGAAATATATACTCCGTCCAAGGTACCTAAGTCAAAGTCAGCCTCCCGGGCCCGTACCACCGCCCCTGGCCCTGGGTCCACATAAAGCCTTACCCCACCCACCGTGAGGATAAAGCCAGCAGTCCGGGGAACCTGGCTAAAAACCGCCTCGGGATTACCGCCAGTACCTAAAAAAAGCACACTGGTACCTGGAGCTGCGGCTCCAGGCTCCTCCCGATGTCGATAATTGCAAAAGGATTCATAAGCAGCGACCCCTGTTTTTTTCCTCAATTCCTGATCAATTTTGTTTAGGTCCATGTTCTTCCTTCCTAGAACGAAGCCTTTCCGCCATACGTTCTATTTTACGCATGCGATGGTTGACACCAGACTTACCCACCGGGGGATCCCATAGCTCTCCCAGTTCTTTCAGGCTGGCATCCGGATGCTCCAAACGGTATTCTGCCGCTTCCCGCAGGGCCTTTGGCAATTTGTCCAGTCCGATGGTTTCTGTTAGATACTTAATATTTTCTAGCTGCCTTACCGCAGCATTGACAGTTTTATTCAAGTTGGCCGTTTCACAATTGACCAGCCGGTTTACCTGGTTACGCATATCCTTATAAATGCGGGCATTCTCAAAATCCAGCAGGGCCGAGTGGGCCCCCATCAAATTCAAACAGTCAATAATTTGTTCACTGCCCTTCAGATAAACCACATGCCAGTTTTTTCTCGGGCTAACCTTAGCGGGCAGGTTAAAGTACTGCATCAGTTCTGTTAGATCCTGTGCATGCCTTAAATTATCCGTAATAATTTCTAAATGATAGGTCCCCTCCGGGTTATTAACAGAGCCACCACCCAAAAAGGCACCCCTTAGATAGGCCTTGCGGCAACAATCCCGGGAGATTAAGTCCTTGACAATACCCTCTTCTGTGAAACTAAAACCTCCGGCCTCAAAGCCCAGGGCCTTAAAAATCCCATCGATGCCTGGTTGGGGAGGAATACGAACTAAATAAACATTATTTTTCCGCAACCTTACTTTGCGCCGCACCATGATCTCCGTGGCCAGTCCAAATTGATTTTTTAATAGTGTAAATATTTTTCTGGCTACGGCAGCATTTTCCGTAACTATATTTAAAGAAAATCTCCTCATACCGTTTATCTGCACACTGCCATCCATTTTAATCAGGGCAGCCAGTTCCGCCAAACGGCAGCATTGTTTATTTCCAACTACACGAGCCAATTCATTTTTCGTTACTGCCGAGAAGGACATATCAAACCCTCCACTCCAATGGATATTATACCACAGTTAAAATAGTACAGAATGGTCTGTTGCAAATTTTATACCAAAAATTCTGTAATTGACCGATATGTCTGGTTTGTTTTTTGTTGCTAAATAGACAAAGGGCTTTCCTTACCAATGATTTCCACTTATAATATTCTGGGGAGTGATTTTCTTGCGTAGAAGTTTTGAGCAAATACAAAAAATTATTATCGTATCAGCACTTACCTTAGGCCTTCTGATATCGGCGGGTGGGGTTAGCTACAAATACCTATTTGCGAAGGAGCATAAGGGAGCGACTACACAAAATGCCTCTGATCTTGCATCAACCTCACTATCTGTCAATCTTTACACGAAACTACAGTTAAGTCAGCCCATAAACATTGCGGTTTTAGGATCTAGCGGGGCCACCTCCAAGGAACAGCAGAAAAAGTTGGTGAATAAGCTGTCCACAGAATTTAGCTGTAAAGTATCCCTCTTTTCCCTGGCAAGTATAGACGGCTCTAGTTGGAGTACCTTAATGACCCTAAATAATTTTATATCCACCAAGCCGGAGATGCCCGACCTGATTATATTATATCCAAGTGCGTCGGATCAGTCTGACATAAGTATTGACGATGTAAAACCGATTTCAGATTTTGATCGATATCTGTCCTGGCAGCGAATCAATAATTCTTCCCTTACATCGGATCAGGCTCATCGTGTTGGGCCAGGGAAACTACCCATCCAATGGAACGAGGATTATTTGGCATGGTTTTGACACAACTGGGAAGAGCCTAGGTAATAATAGGCCGGTTCCACAATAAAATTAGATTATGAAAACAAGGGGAGTCTCGCTTACCACTTAAACAAGTAGTGCGATACTCCCCCTTATTTTAGAAGATATTCTTGCATTTTTGGACAATCATGAGTTATGCCTCAAGATTCTTTGGGCCGTCATCCACGCCCGGCAGTATGTGGCAATGGCTGTCAATCAAGCTCTTTTTAGCCCCAGGAAGGTTTCCCTTTGTATTCCATTGCCTACACCACCAGCAAAGCCTTTGGTAGTTATGTTGCAGCATCATAGCATCCTGGCCGGAATAGGTTTTACCAACCATTAAGGTGGTAGAGGCTTCATAACGAGGGGTTAAAACAAAAAAACTGATACTACCACTGGTAAGCATGGCAATTAGCGGTAGGCTTATTCATACCCATTTACCTTTCTTGATTATGCGACAGATATCTCTTAGATCAATAACCTCATCTTCCCTGGCGTCAAATCTGTCCTCGTTCAATCTCCTTTGTCAAATGGCTTGTTAGATAACTTACCAGGAATATTTCCCCATTATTTAACTAAATTTTGCAACTTTTTCAAAACATTTACGGCAACTCCTAAAATCTAACATATTCACCGTATGAGATATTATTACTCCTCCTTGGCAGCGGCTACTTCAGCAACCGCCTTGGTAAAATTACTGCGTTTTTGATGCAACTCATCCAGATACCTGGCAAACTCTAAGCCAAAGTCTGGCGATTCCAGGGCATATTCAACAGTGGCCTTTAAATAGCCCAGCTTGTCCCCAGCATCATAGCGGATGCCCTCGAACATACAGGCATAAACTCGCTCCCTTTGGGCTTGGACCCTCAGGGCATCGGTAAGCTGGATCTCGCCACCTGCACCAATTGGCAAATTTTCTAAACAGTCAAAAATCGAAGCATTTAGTATATAGCGACCCATAATGGCCAGTCGAGAGGGTGCCTTTTCCGGGGCAGGTTTCTCCACTAAATCCTTTACCTGGTATACCTGTCCCATACTTTCACCGGGTTGGATGATGCCATATTTATTAACATCGGAAACCGCTACTTCCCGTACACCAATGACACTGGCGTGATTTTTCTCAGCAATATCGATTAACTGCTTCAAGGCGGGAATCTTTGATTTTATAATATCATCACCTAATAGCACCGCAAAGGGTTCATTGCCCATAAAGGATTTTGCACAGTGCACCGCATGTCCTAAACCGAGGGGCTCATTCTGTCTTATGTAGTGAATATTGGCCATCTGGGTAAGGTTAATAATGGTTTCTAACTCTTCGGATTTACCCTTGCCCCCCAGGGCAGCTTCCAATTCGGGACAACGGTCAAAGTAGTCGACAATGGGCCATTTCCCTCTGCCTGTGATAATTAGAATATCTTCTATGCCAGAATTAACCGCCTCTTCAATAATGTATTGAATAGTTGGTTTATCAACAATGGGCAGCATTTCTTTGGGTAAGGCCTTTGTAACAGGGAGAAACCTTGTCCCAAGGCCAGCGGCAGGAATAACAGCTTTGCGTACTTTCATCTTCTTACCTCACGAAAATTTTTTCAGAAAACCTTTAGGTGAATTAATAAGTTTTTACAAAAAATTATATCATATTCTGATCATATAGTTGCTTTTGTTATTTATTTTTAATATTTTCCTATTCCTCATAACCATTGGGGTTATTAAACTGCCAGTTCCAGGTATCCGCACACATTTCCTCGATACCTCTCTCGGCAACCCAATTAAGCTCCCTTTTCGCCTTGGCTGGATCGGCAAAGCAGATGGCCACGTCACCCGGACGGCGGTCTACAATGGTGTAGGGAACCTTTCTGCCGGAGGCTTTTTCGAAAGCCTTAATCATTTCAAGCACACTGTAACCCCTGCCAGTACCAAGGTTGTAGACAGCTAAACCCGTGGTGGGTAAGATCTTTTCCAGGGCCCGTAAGTGCCCAATGGCTAGATCCACCACGTGAATATAGTCCCTGACCCCTGTACCATCGGGTGTGGCATAATCCTGGCCAAAGACCCTCAGTTCTTTCAATTTGCCAACTGCCACCTGTGAAATATAAGGCATCAGGTTATTCGGTATACCTTCCGGGTCCTCACCAATTAGGCCGCTGCGATGGGCACCTATGGGATTGAAATAACGCAGCAGAGCAATACTCCATGTCTTGTCGGATATATAAAGATCCTCCAATATTTCTTCAATCATTAATTTAGTACGCCCGTAGGGGTTGGTGGCACTGAGGGGAAAGTCTTCGGATATGGGAACGCTTTGTGGATTGCCATAGACCGTGGCTGAGGAACTAAAGACTAGCTTCTTCACTCCATATTTTTGCATCATCTCACAAAGAACCAGTGTCCCAGTAATATTATTGTGATAATAGCGCAGGGGTATTGTCACAGATTCCCCCACTGCCTTAAGCCCGGCAAAATGGATTACTGCCTCGATTTGATTTTCCGCGAAAACCCTTTTAAGTCCTTCTTTATTCAAAACATCGATCTCGTAAAATTTAATTTCTTGACCAGCAAGGGCCTTGATGCGCCTTAATGACTCCGGTTTGCTGTTCGAAAGGTTATCCACAACTATTATTTTATGCCCTGCATGAAGCAGTTCCACACAGGTATGACTGCCAATGTACCCTGCTCCTCCTGTAACCAATATGGCCAATGGACTCTCTCCTTTAGCTTAATTGTTTCTTTTCCTTATTAGTCCTGTCTAAGCTCCCATAAATCCAGATCCCTACAAGTGCCCCGGCACTATCTATTAAAACATCCTTAATCTGACCACCCCTGCCCGGCACAAATAGTTGATGTACTTCATCACTTACAGCAAATGCCACACATATACCGAAAGCTAAGAGATAACCCCCCCGTCCCTTAACCCTTCCTTTTCTAATTGCATTCACCAGCAATGCCCCTAGCACAAGGTACGCGAAGAAATGGGCATTTTTTCTTAGCAGATGATTCAATCTTCCCATATCAAACTCCGACCCGGGAGCCATTTTCTCTATAGTTTCTACAATAACTGTTGTTAACCCTTTGCTTAGACCATTCGATTGTTCCGCTGGCTGGGCTGACAAAGTAAAGATAAGTATCATCCATAGAATAACAAATACCCATGGTAAGAGACGAAGCCCACCCTTAATCAATCTATGCATATAAAATCTTCTCCGTAATATAAATCCGTTTGCAATTTTTTCCTAAATATAGTGCCCTTACAATTTGCAACTATTATCCAATAATTCTTTTTACATCTGCAAATTCCCTTTCTTTTTACACAATAAACCCTAGCGACTTTTTCCTTCATTAATAGTATACTAACCTGGATCTATTATATGAAAACTCCCCTACTGGCGTAATCCAGCAGAGGAGCCGTTTAGTTTCGTGTGGCTACTCCGTTAGTTTATCTTTAACCTCGTCTGCAACATCTAGTAAATCTTCAGCCTCCGTTATAATATGAGCCAAGAGCAGCAATATTTCCTCATCTTTTGTCTTTTGGGCAATACACCGCGAGTAACCCATAATTCTACCTGCATGATCTCTTAAATTGGATATGATCGTCTTGTTGTCCATACATTCCACCTCCCTTATTAAAATTCGCAGTTTTCAACAAATACATATATTTTTTGATAATCACCCCCCTATAAATATCATGACAGGGGCGTTACACTAAAAAATGTAGCTAATTATCAAAATTTGTAATATGTTCTAAAAGAATAAAAAAATGGCAAACCCTCCCAAACGGAAGTTGCCATTTTTTAGAGCTAGCACTAAAACGAGTCTGTAGATTTATGGAAGTACCACGATATTGGTAGCCATGGATCGCTGAATGCCATCAGAGGGTCGGTTTAAGACCCTTCCATTAAAAATAAAGACGCTCGAACCCCCTCCGTCAAGATTATAACCTTCCTTTACACCCAGCTCGATCAGTTTAATCTGTAATCGCTCCAGAGTAACTCCACTACTCCAGTCTGATTGACGACCATCTACAACTATTAGTATCAGATCACCATTGGCATACTCGCCAATTATAGTTCTGGGATGCTTCGTATTTTGCCATTTCCGGGGCAGAGGAACGGGTTTGCCGTCTTGGATTAAGATGGGCACAAAGCTAACTCCCTGCCAGGGTTTCTGCTTAAGAAGTTCATCCCTTTCAAAAAAAATACCCCCTATTAATTCCCCATCCCGTTTAATGCCGGAGAAAAAAATATCCTCAACGGATGATTGAAAACCTCCAACCAGTTTTCCGTCAATAACTGTGTTCCCTATTGGTAAAGTATACTCCCGGCCATCCTGCATAAACCTGTAAAAGCCGCCACCATTGACGCCAAGTATTGCTCCGGTTCTGCTTGTTGCCTCCCAGGGGGTTTCCTTTTCACCGTATTTGTCTTGGGCCAATACCACACGAAAAGCCAATGGATCATGGAGTTTTACCTTGGCAATATAACCCCTGTACCCTAATTCGTCCAATTTAAATACCTTTACTTCAACCCTATCAGACTGATGAAAACCTACCGGAGGGCCTAACATAGCCAAAATGCGTTCTTCATATATCTGATCGGACAGCCTTATTTGATTTGAGCTCTTTCTTGACAGTTCTTGGATAACTTTTTCCTGTTCCCGGTATAGGCGTTCTTGCTCCTCAACCAATTGGTTTATAAAAGAGATATTGTTGTTTATATCTTCCATCTGCATTTCGGCGGACTGAAGTGCTATTTCTGTATTTTTAAGGGGTAGTCCCATAGCTTGGGTATGGTCGTCGAAGTTAAAAACTGTAAATAGAAAACCAACCACTGGAGCGAACAGAAGAAGAAAAAATATGTTAACGGTTCGCATCAGGGGCCTCCTTTAATACATTTAGGCTTTTCTCCAGAGCTTGTAGTTGTTTATCTAGTTCGTTAATCTTATCTCTCAGGGCCTTTTGGGTTGAGTCAGAACTGGTAAGGGTTTGGTCTGTATTCTGCAATAATTCTTTAATTTGCTTCATCTCTTCACTAAGAACCCCTAGTCGTGACTCCAGGCCTTGCACATTCATAGCGTTAGTTTGCTGTACACTTAACATGGTTTTATCGATATAGTCTTTGGCAAGGTAAGCTGAGCCCATGAAAATAATTAGCCATAGAACAATTATCCCCGCAAAAAATTGATAACGCTTATTCGTCTGTTCCTTCGTACTTCCTGTAGACTCCAGTTGATTTTTCAACATCATCCCATCCTTTAAGACATTTTTCTTTACTCTTCTTCATCATTCTATAAACCAAATGTTGATTCCTGTCAAAAATCCTAAATAAAATACCACAGGTAACCTACCCCTGTGGTATTGGATAACCCCCATTTCAAAGATTGTTTCTGTCTTTATGGGTGACCGTTTTAGCCTGAAGGAGAGCTATTTTTCCCTCAGTTCCATTATACAAACCCTCCCCAGTTTTTATCGTCTAAATACTGACGCAAGTGAGGACCGACCCCTTCTGGGTAAAATTGCAGGTCCCGAGGAGGGGATTTCAGTTTCTCTCTGGGCAACAGCTGCAACAACGATATACTGGATCAGCACATCATTCCCTGTATATCCCGAAAATCCAGCAGTCTATCCTTTATCTGAAGAAGAATACGCACATTAAACATTGCAAACACGCACAGCGCATTGCAATTCTACAACTCAATAAAATGGGCTATTACTGATGTAAAACACAGCAAAAATTTAGTGTAGTGTGATATTGCACAGTAAGCTAAAAATAATTTACAAATGGTCTGATTTATCTATCTTTTTATCCGGCATACCTTTTGCATCATAAAATATGATTACCCTTAGGAAAAGGCGGAACCAGGATATCATACAAATTTCTTCCTTCACACCCCATCAAGCTTATTTACATATTACAATACCACTTTTTAACTAAAAATGATTTAACGATAATGGCAAACCTATCGAAAGTTAGGGACGCAAAGCTATGGGTCTAAAGCCACATTGGCCATGACTGCCAAGCCGTCGAACATTCTTGCAGAGCAAGTTAGACGGCTCTGCTTTTTCTTTTGGGAGGATCATATGTTCAGGAGGTATTGATATTGAAAAAAATAATTTTTATGATTGTTCTTTTAGCACTTTTTTTATTTGGCTGTAGTAAAACAGAAACCGCAAATATCCAGAGTAAGAATGGGCTACCCGTGGTGAGAGTTGCCCATCAGCCTGCTTACCATGCTTTGCCCACCTGGCTGGGAATACAAAAGGGCTGGGCAAAGGAAGCAGGAATTAGTGTCGATTTCAAGAGCTACACGGCGGGTGGCGATCAAGTGGCGGCACTTGGTAAGAAGGAGTGGGATATTGGCGTTATGGGTGCCGCTCCATCCCTACTGGCAGCGTTACGCTATGATAGCTACATCATTGCTATCTCTAACGATGAGTCGCAGACCAATGATCTTTGGGTAAGACTAGATAGTCCGTTGCTTCAAAATAAAGGGGCTAACCCCAAGCACCCAGATATTTATGGCTCACCTGAGGATTATAAGGGAAAAATCATACTTACAACCTCCATGTCTACCGGCCACTTTGCCACCTTAGCCACTTTAAAAGCAATGGGAGTAAATTCGAATGAGGTTAAAATAGTAAACACGGATCAAGGCCAAGCCTTTAAATTTTTTGAAGAAGGCCAAGGCGATATTGTTCAATTTTGGGCTCCCTCTAGCTATAAGGCAGAAGAAAAGGGTTGGGTTAAAGTTTCATCAGGTAAAGCCGCAGGAGCAAAGGTATTGGGCTTAGTTGTGGCGGATAAAGACTTTGCCGATCAAAATCCGGATTTAGTTAACAAGTGGTTGGAAATGTACATAAGAGGTTTAAATGAAATGAAGAAAAACCCAGTCGAATGTGAAAGTGCTCTTTATGATTATTATAATAATTCTGCAAAAATGAACATAAGTGAAGAAATGATTCAGAAGGAATTTGAGTTGCGACCTGTCTTTGATTTAAACGAACAATTAAGCTTATTTCATGTTGATGCCAAGAATAACAGTCCGTTAATCAGCAATATGCAAGAACTAGCCACATTCTTTGAAGAACAAGGAAGAATAACAGCCCGTGACAAGGAAAAATTAGAAAAAAACCAATTTTACGTAACGGATAAATTCCTGAAAAACTTACAGAAAGGGGATTAATGATACACATTTATTCTGTAAGGAGGAAAAATAATGGTAAAAAGTTCTGCAAGAAAAAAAGCAAAAAAACTACGGTTTTTAGCCAGTGTAAAAAGTAGATTAATGGGCATTTTCTTTTGTCTATTGCTAGTAATTGTAGCCATTAGTGGCTACGCATTCATACAAATGACTAATATTGACAATTCTTATGGCGAATTAATTGATAAAGATGCCAGAGCAGTTAGTGAGGCAAAGGATTTAGTTGCTATTTTTGAGAGCCACGCCTTAAATATACGGTCTTTTTTATCTACGGGCGATGAAAAATACTTACTCTTTGCTGCGGGGGATAACAACGACTTTAAGGCTAAGCGTTCATTCTTAGGGGAAAAGATTTCTAGCACCGAGGGTCAAAAACGATTAAAGGATTTATCAGACAAACATGCCGCCTATGAAAATGATGTTAACGAAATTGTAAAACTGAAAAAAGAGGATCAGCAGGGCAGCAACATTGAAATGATAAACGAGACCCTTCGTAAAATTAATCTTTCCATAGACCAAAATATCCTTGCCGCTAATGAATTAGCTCTTTACAGTCAGCGGCAGTTGGATTACGCGGGCCAGCAGAACGGCCAGACCACCGTAAGCACTATCCGGTTTTTTATCATTACCATCTTATTTGTGGTGGTCATAAGTACAATTTTATTATACCGGATGTTAAATCAAACAATTAATAAACCAATCAAAGAAATGGCAGCGGGTGCGGCAAAATTTGGAGAAGGGGACTTTAGGGAGTCCATTCAATATTCGTCGGACAATGAATTAGGTGATCTAGCTAACGCATTAAACAAAATGCAGGGTGGCTTTAAGGAAGTTATTGAAAATATAAAGAACTCCACCGAACAATTATATGAAGCCGCCCAGCAGTTAACCAGCCAGGCTCACCAGACTGCTGCCGGCGCCTCTGAAACCGCTGCCACTATGAATGAAATCTCTGGTACCTTTGAAAATATAGGCGAAACCATCCATGCAGCTGCAAATAAAGCTGATTTAGCTGCAAAACATGCGGACAAGGGGTACAAAGGTGTAGGAATGATAACCGTTCAAATGAATGAAATTGCCCAAGCTACAACGGAAATAAATACCTCAATTGGATCCTTAAACACAGCGATCCGTAAAGTAGGTCAATTTGTTGAGGTTATTAACAACATTGCCGACCAGACCAACCTATTGGCCTTAAATGCAGCTATCGAGGCTGCCAGAGCCGGTGAAGCGGGTAGAGGCTTTGCCGTAGTAGCCGATGAAGTAAGAAAGCTGGCTGAACAATCAGCCCGTTCTACCAACGAGATTAAAGGTTTAATTAATGATATTAACGAAGTGGCCAAGCATTCTTTGAATGCCGTACAGTTAGGTAACCAAAAAGTTGAACAAGGAAACCAGATTGCTAAAGAAGTCGGACTCGATTTTACTGAAATTATCCATACTGTTAAGGAACTAAACGAGCAGGTGCAGACAGTAGCAGCGTCGACACAACAGGTCACCGCAGGTATCCAAAATGTTGCAGCCACCACCGAGGAACAAACTGCTACCATGGAAGAAACATCTGCGGCCACCGAAAGTTTAGATAAGTTAGCAGGTGATCTTAATGTGTTAGTTGAAAAATTTAAAATTTAGAAGTAATGCCGCGTTTGAAATGAGATAGGTGTCGGCCCTTGAAAACAAAGAGAACAGCAAAACGTACCACTACATTCCTTCTAGTAAATGTACTCTTTACTTGAGTCGGTTAAATAATTTGCACAAAGCTGGTTACTAAAAAATCCCTTTCCTGAATAGTTCCATCCCCGGCAGGTGCAGCGCGTTTGTTAATTATGTATTCCCAGCTATATGTGTACCCTATTTGTAATCAACGACATTATTAATTTGACCTTATGTGAAAACTCCTCTGCCGAGTAATCCAGCGGAGGAGTTTTGTTAATTTAAACGCTTTACCACGTTAAGTCGGTAATGTAAATGGGTCGAGTAGAGCAGGGCTCTTTAACTTAGGAGGCTGCTGCTCTATGGTTAAATTGGCCCTGGTACCCTCACAGAACCGGACGTGCCCAATTAAGGCATACGGCTCTTCATACTACCATTTACTTGATGTAGCCAATGTGCGCTCTTAGTTCAAATATGTTCACGTATATTCTGGGACTTGGCAGAGGATATTTCTTGAATAACAACGTAAATTTGTTCCAGTTGCAACTTCTTCTTTGACTTCTTCGATTGAGGTTCTTGAATAGATACTTTTTGACTTCGTCTAGGAATTTACGTGGCATTTCGCTGTTGTCCGTCACGCCGTAGTAACGATAATAACCTTGCAGTGTTAACCTTAATTCCTCCATGAGTAAGCTTATAGGCATATGCCGATTCGCTTGGATCCATAGCTTGCACCGGAGTAGGCTGGCTTGGTATTTCTTTCTGCTGGTCTTGCGCTTAACTCGGAATTTCCCATTCAGGCTCTGGCTACAGTAGTGTGTGAAACCTAGGAAGTCGAAGGTTTCCGGTTTGGTAACTCTGCCACTGCCTGGCTTGTTCTCGTCATCCTTTTCATCTTTGTATTTCTTCCATATATTACGTCCGAATGGTATAATCTTGGATTTCTCAAGGGATATTTCTAACCCAAATTTACCTAACCTCTCTTGCAGTAACTGATAGAAGTGTTTAGCCTCTTGTTCGTACTGGAAGCAGAAAACATTATCATCGGCATATCTAACCATGAAGGCGTCCCCTTTGCATTGTTTCCGTACCTTCTTTTCAAACCATAGGTCAATGACGTAGTGCAAATATATGTTCGACAAGATTGGGGAGGCTAGGCCACCTTGCGGAGTGCCTTCTGCTGTCTCGTATCGTTTTCCCTCTTCCATAATCCCTGCTTTGAGAAATCGTTTGACTAGCCGGATAATGTTAGGGTCACTGATGCGATGTTCTAGAAATTTGATTAGCCATTCGTGGTTTACGTGGTCGAAAAATCCTTTAATATCTACATCGACAATGTAGTTAATGTTTCCTTTGATGACAATTTTATTGAGAACTCTGAGGGCATCGTAACATCCTCTGTTAGGTCTGAAGCCAAAGGAGCTGTTTAAAAATTCTTGCTCGTAGATAGCAGACAGAATTTCGGCAAGTGCAGCTTGTACTAGTTTATCTTCGTATGCCGGAATACCCAGTGGCCTCTTTTTATCCGAACCCGGTTTGGGTATATAGGTTCGTCGTGTTGGCTGAGGCCGATATGCTTGCCTTTTCATTCGAGAAACTAAATCCTGCAGGTTTTCATCCAGGTTACTTTCGTATTCCTCTTTTGTAACTTGGTCAACGCCGCTGGCTTTGTTACCTTTCATTTCAAAGTGGCACTGCATCAGCGTTTCTGCGTTGATCAGGTGGGCTAAGGACGTGAACTTTTCTTGAGGTCTTTCCTTGGCTACTCTTGCTATTCCAGCCAGTTTTGTTTCCACAATTCTTTCTACCTCCGTTTGTGTAGATTGTGTGTCCTTGGTAGGAACGATAGTATGTGACAGCCTTTCCTCCACGGGAATTACACCGTTTCATGGGTACTATGCCGTCATCCGACTACTCAACTGCCATTTGGCTTCCTTGCTTTATTATCGCTCGTTGGCCATACTCCCCGGTTAGGGAAGGACAGGTGAGTTCTCCCAAGTTGACGCATCATAACAATATCTAGCATGCCAGGTTCTACGACCCCGGGGAAGCCTACCTGCTCTTGCCGTGACAATCAGGTAGATGTTGCCTTCCGCACAGTCCACCGCGTCGGCCTTCCCGGATTAAGGATATCGGGGCTCAATCACTTCAGCTTTCGCTTCCGGCCTACTAGTTAGCTGTCTACGCTTGAAGGCGCACGGACTGTCCCCTTTCGGTAATAAAAATTCCCATCCCCGGCAATCAGAGTTGCTTCGACTACTTATTAAGTTTTACCGTTGAGGTCGCTGGGTCCCAACCAACATCGGCACCCATGGCCTCACTGACGGCTCGCAATGGCAGTACAGTCCGCCCATCTTTAGATGCTGCAGCGGTATCCATAGGAATAGGTACTCCGTCAACCAAGATACTATTTTGCCCAAGGGTAACTTCAACCACTCTAGTTCCTAAAGTGAGGGTAGCTGTTTGGGTGGCGTCATCCCATTTGACATCGGCACCCAATGCTTCGGCAATGGCCCTAATCGGCAGCATAGTACGACCATCTGCGTTAACAAAGGGCTTCACATCAGACTGGAGGGGCTGGTCATTAACCATAACGCTTACATACTGGCTTACTTTAATGGAATTATCATTGGTGGTGGTTTGATTGGTCTTGTTGTTGCTTGCTATATTGCTGTTGGCAATGGTGCTGCCAGAGATGTTGGTATTTGTATTGGCGTTGTTGGTGGTGGTATTGGTGCTCTGGTTGATGGTGGTACTGTTGTTGATGATAGTAACCGGCGCATTCGTAGTACCGGGAATCGTGTTCTGTCCTGTGCCGGGCGTAGTTGTATCGGGAGTAGTTGTACCAGGAGTTACTGTTTCCGGGGTAGTTATGTCCGGAGTTGTTGTTGCGGGCACCGACATCCCAACATGTAAGGGAGTGGAGGCCAATTCTATACCATTATTGTCGGGGTGATCCGCACTATACATGCGGATATCGTAATTCCCCGCCGTAGGGGGGACTTCGAGTTCCACGTACTTTTGGCTATTACTATCATACTTTGCCTCTTCAACATAGACGTAAGTGATATTCTGAGCGTCACCCTCTATTTCCGAGCCGTGGGGAACACCTGGGGGAATGATGCCAATCCATGCATCGTCAAACAGTGGATGGTCAGTTGTGTAGTAAACTTTTACTTTTTGGTTGGGTCCTGGCAAAAAGGATGCCTTATCTAAGGTTAGAGTGGTACCGGCATTGGCAAGGGAAACAAAACTAAAAACAAATAACAACAGAATGGTCAAAAGAATAGATCTCTTCATAAAAAAATCCTCCTTAAATTATTTAATTGGGGTGCCCTTCCATGTGCGTCAAAAAATGGTGCTTTACTTTTCTCTATCCCCCCTTACGGCAAAAAATGGTTTTAAGCCTTGTAAAAATAATTCACTTGTTGGCCCTAATAATTTAGATTTTTTCACTCAAACTAATTATAAATTTTGGCTTTAAAAATTGTCTTTCAACATATTGCTATGTCTTTTCTAATCTTGCTCTATAAATAAAAAAACACGGTCACCCATGTTTATAAAAAATTAAAATTAGAAACTGTTATTTGCTATACAGTATTTGCCGATATTCGGTAGGCGTTACACCAACCTTCTTTTTAAATACGGTAGTAAAGTGGCTGTGGTTATTAAAGCCACATAGTAAGCAGATATCCGTAATGTTCAGATTAAGGTGCATTAGTTCCTTGGCCTTCTCAATTCTAATATTTATTAAATAGTCATAGGGAGTTTTTCCAGTTTGGTTTTTAAAAGCCCTTATAAAATGATAGGGGCTTAAATTTGCCTCCCTTGCTAAATCCCCCAATGAGAAATTACGATTATAGTACTCTCTAATCATTTCAATAACCTTATTAATATGATTACTCGTTAAAATAGTTTGTTTTTTTTCTATTTTCGCAGGCAACATGCCTTTAAAATGTCTAATAAGCTTAACCAATATTTGTGTGCTAAGACTCTGCAGGATGAAATCGTACCCTACTTGCATCATTTTTGATTCCTTGATAAATGTATCTATTAAAAACTTTAGCTCTGCATCCTGGTTAAAGGGACTGTCACTCATAGCTAATCCTGTTTTACCGATAATTGAGTAAGTTAAGTTATCCATGAAAGTTTTATCTACCATGATACACTTTAACTTTATTCCAGGCATTACTTTATAAGCCCCGTGGGATTGGCCAACATTAATAGGGTAAACTTTGTTTGGTTCATAATACATAACTTTTTTACCAAACCTTACATGGGGCATAATCGTTATAGGCAGGACAAATTCATAACTTTCGTGCTCATGTACCCCTGATTCCATATCGATAGGCACATTTGAACTGACAATAGTCATTTGTGGACAACTATATGAGTTATTCCCCCCCACAAAAAGACTTGGACTCAGCGCATCACCTTGCAACTTTCTTAACTCTTTGTCCATACGGGTCACTCCTTGTGCCAGGCACTAAACTAATTAACTCATTGAAAGGTTGATTACCATCGGATATCGTTAATGGTGGTGGCCTTCCTGATGTAAACTGATCGTAGGGGTGATAATTAACCAGGTCAACCAATATTAATTGGAACCATTGCTAAGAGAGCAGAATTTAAACCTAAACTTCAAATGTTTTGAATTTATTCTTCAAAGAATCATAAGTTCCTTCTGTAAAATTATTTTACCGCCATTATTACGGGCCTACTGGATAGTAGATTATGGATTTAATAATTTGTTATGCGGACCATTTGACTTATAATGTTATTATTACAATATTTGGGGGCAAAGAAATGAATTGCGATCTAATCGTGGTTGGCGGTGGTCCTGCAGGTATGCTTAGTGCATCCACTGCAGCAGCTAAGGGATTAAAAGTGATTTTATTAGAGAAGAATGATAAACTGGGCAAAAAGTTATTTATTACCGGTAAAGGCAGGTGCAATGTTACCAATTATGGAGACAGGGATGATTTTTTCCATCATGTCATGACTAACCCCAAATTTTTATATAGTGCTTTTAAAACATTTGATAATAACGACCTTTTAGCACTGCTGACGTCTTTGGGCGTACCAACCAAGGTGGAACGCGGCAATCGGGTTTTTCCCGCATCGGATAAATCCAGCGATATTATTAAAGCACTGCAAAAACACATGCAACTAGGCAATGTATGTATTAAATTGCAAACAGAAATCAAAAAAATACTCGTTAAGAATCACCGGGTAACCGGTGTACTTTTACATGACGATAAACAAATATCCGCCCCCAAAGTAATTCTGGCCACCGGGGGCATGTCTTATAGACAAACAGGCTCCACCGGAGACGGCTACAAAATGGCCCAGCAGTTGGGCCATACCATCATAGAGCCCAAACCAGCTTTAATTCCCCTAATAACCCAAGAAAAATGGGTTAAAGACCTGCAAGGTCTAACCCTGAAAAATGTATCCGTTAAAGCTATTATCAATAACAAAGTTCAGGCGGAACAGTTCGGGGAAATGATTTTTACCCACTTTGGCGTATCCGGGCCAATTATTCTTAGCATTAGCAGCCTTATTAAAAAGCATATCCACCCACCGACCAATAAACCGATACAAATAAGCATTGACTTAAAACCGGCATTGACCGATGAACAATTAGATGCTCGTTTGCAAAGGGATTTTAATAAATACAGCGTCAAACAATTAAAAAACGCCTTTGATGATTTACTGCCCAAAAGAATGATTGCCACCTTTTTGCAATTGTCCGGCCTGGATATACACAAGCAGGTCAATCAAATTAGCAAAAAAGAGCGGGATCTGCTGGTGCACACGCTAAAAGGTATCCCTTTAACCGTCACCGGCACCCGCCCGTTAAATGAAGCGATTGTGACCAGCGGCGGCATTCATGTCAAAGAAATCAACCCCTCGACCATGGAATCTAAAATTGTTCAAGGGCTTTATTTCGCCGGTGAAATAATCGATGTCGATGCTTTAACAGGGGGCTATAATTTGCAAATCGCCTTCTCCACCGCTTATCTTAGCGGCCTGAGTGCCGCCAGAGTCTAACTATTTGTGCTATGATTCTACTATAATGAAAGGGGCGGCTGCCTATAAGACAGCCGTTCCTCTTTGGCCGCCGCGTCAATTCCTTGCAGTTGGGGCATATTAATGTCAAGAAAACAATCGTCAGCCTTAAATGAAAACCTTCTAAATCACTTGTTTTTTCTTGAATTCCTCAAGTTCTTCACGCGTGCATCCTGCTGCCAAAAAAATCTCTTCATTATGTTCACCTAATTTCGGGAATGTAAGTTTCACTTCCCCCGGAGACCCGGACAATTTGATCGGAGTACCTGTCAGAACGATATCTTTAACATCCTTATTATCACTGGTTAGTTTTATAATCATATCCCGTGCCGCCACTTGTGAATGGCTACACATCTCATCAAGGGCAAGGACGGGTGTGAGGCAAATATCACTATTGGCAAAAAAATCAACCCATTCGTCGCGTGTCTTTTCTAGCATGACCACCCTAATATCTTTTATCATCTCCAACTGCTGATTCGGATTCAATTGGATTTTAATATATTCTTTTCGATTAATCTTTTCACAAAACTCTGCCCAGAATTTTCCTTCTATTGCCCCTAAGCTGATATACTTCTTATCTTTTGTTTCATAAATATGATAGCAGGCATATCCTCCGGTCAGAAGATCGTTGCCTCTTTCCGGTAATTTACCCTCACCTGACCACTCCCCTAGGGTATAGGACAGCAGGCTAATGGAACCGTCTAGCATGGCGATATCACAAAGTTGCCCCTGACCCGTCTTAGCCCGGTGCATCAATGCAAGAAGAATCGCAATCACAGCGTATAAGGTTCCTCCTGCAATATCAGCGATCTGGACCCCGGACATGGCTGGCATACCCCGGTAATTACCAGTAAGTTCCGTTACACCCGCTAAACTAAGATAATTCAGGTCATGTCCCGCAGCATCCCGAAGTGGCCCACTCATACCATACCCGGTAATTGCACAATAAATGATCCCTGGGTTTATTGCCTTTAGCTTTTCATAATCTAACCCTAATTTTGTCATAACTCCAGGACGAAACTGATCAACCACTACATCACAGGTAGTTACCAGCCTTTTGAAAAGAGTTTTGCCTTCTTCCTTCTTGAGATCCAGTGTGATGCTCTTCTTATTTCGATTCACCGTGTAAAATCGAGTACTTTCACCGTTGACTAGTGGTGGCAGCAATCGCCCAAGATCTCCTCCCTTGGGGTCCTCCACTTTAATGATCTCCGCCCCGAAGTCAGCTAATATCTGAGTACAGAACGGCCCGGGAAGATATCTCGATAAATCTAACACTTTAACCCCTTCTAATGGTAATGGCATAAATCACCCTCCCATATAGATAATGGTGTTGATTCTATCCATGATGTTTAAATCGGCCTCTACGAACATTATATGCTTCCATAATATAGATAAGAATTATATATTGTAGTAATTCTTAATATTGCGTCTACTAGGAACGTTAAAATAAGGACGCTATCTAAAACCACATAACGTCTTTATATATAAATCCGGACTTGGTTGGATATTGGCTCTAATCGGGTTTAAACGAATATATTTGCTTGTTTGCAATAGGCAGAAAATTATCTCAATTGATTCAGCACTATCGATCCTGAAACAAATTCCCGATAAAATTATATTTTTTGTGTAATACCCCTGTCGGAATAAAAACCAACAGGGGTGTTTATCATCTGATCATCTTCCAGTGGTTCCAATAATATTGCCTGCGAATAACTACCGTTGTCGAATTTCGTAGGTGCCGGATACCTTCGCGAACGGGAGGCCTGCTATGCAGGAATCCTGTTCGCCTGACACTGCTATAATAATAAAAAACTCTTTCAATATTTTTCTGGGTTTAAAGCAGAAAGTTGGAAAGTTGGACAGGGTAATACACCCCCTAACCAACTAACCAACTCTCTAGTAGTTATGCAATTCCTCGATAAACCGTTTATTACTATAGCGTCCAGTAACTCGGATACGGTGGATTTTGAAGGGGTCGGATTCTTGCTTTGCTAAACCCAGTTTGGTGGTGACAGCAGCGCGATAGCCGGCTTGTTGGGTGAGTTGGGCCACTTGGTCGTTGTAGCTGCCGTAGGGATAGGCAAAGACTTCTACTGGTTTTTTTAGTCCATACTCCAAGGCCCGCTTGGATTCTTCGATTTGGTATTTTGCTGCTTCCGGTGCTACCTTTGCCAGGTGTGGGTGATCCACAGTGTGGGCACCGATGATGAAACCGGCTTGATCTAGTTCTTTGATTTCATGCCAGTTCATGATTTTATTTTCGGGCTGGAGTTTCTTTTCTACGTCAAAAAAGTTGGTATTGCCGATGGCTTTGGAGACCACAAAGATGGTGCCGGTATAGCCATATTTCTTCATAATGGGGTAAGCGAAGTCATGGTTGTCCTTGTAGCCATCGTCAAAGGTGATGACAATGGGTTTGTTCGGAAGTTTCTTGCCCCTTTGGAAGTGATCCAGGACATCAGTCAGGGAAACAGTTTCGTAGCCGTTCTTCTTTAGGTATTTCATCTGCCACTCAAATTTACCCGGAGGTACCCGAAGGCCTAAACCGCCAGTGCGGGGGTTTGGGTTGACTTTGTGGTACATTAGTACGGGAATACCCTGCAGTGGGGGGTATTTGGCGTCGGAGGGGACTATTTTGTTTTGGTATTGGAAGTAGGAAAGAGTTATTACGATAACTAGTAGAGTAATTAGGGTGAGTTTGTTTGGTTTGATTATGGGTGTGCACCTCCGAATTGGCCATGGGCCGTGGGTCGTTGGCCATGGGCTTTTTTGTATGTTTTGCTTTGGGGTCTTGGGTGGGCCTTGGGGTTTGCTTTAGTGCGCCGGGAGCCAGGCACCCGGAGTTCCCGAAGACCCATGGCGGTCGCCCCTACATAACTTCCCCTGTCACTTCGTGACCGTCCCCCTCGTAGAGGGGGGTTTTTTAGGGCTCCCTCACCTTAAAAAGCTGACGGCTGATGGCTTGACCCCAAAGGAATACCCATAAGCCGTGCTACCCCCTTGCCCTTGATGGTTGGTAGATTTTGACTGGGGTTCGCTCGAGGGCTGCGGCTTTGGAGTCGTAGATGATTTCCATGATGGCCTGGGCTAGTTTTTCTGGTTGGTGGCGGACTAGGTTGCTGTGTTGTACCAGGTGCCTGGGCCAGACTTTGACGCCTAGTTTGGTTAGGGCTGCTGTGTCTACTTTGACCGGAATTGCGCCCTTGGTACGATATTTTTTGAGCATCTGGCCGGGGATTGGTTCGTTGTTGACCAGGATTTGATCCACGATAGGACCTGTATGGTCGAAAATGGCCTTGAGGTGCTGTTGGGCTGTGTAGCCCTGGGTTTCACCCGGTTGGGTCATGATGTTGCAGATGTAGATTTTCTGGGCTTGGGATTTTTTGATGGCATCGGCAATGCCATCCACCAGGAGGTTCGTAATGACACTGGTATAGAGACTGCCGGGACCAAGAATAATCATGTCGGCCTCCCGTATGGCCTCTAGGGCTTCAGGTAGGGGGCTGCATACTTCTGGCTTAAGAAATAATCTTTTTATTTTGCTTTTACTGCTGGAAACGTTGCATTCTCCATAGACCAGGGATTTATCCGCCAATTCTGCCCCTAGAATGACATTTTCCAGTGTCACCGGCAGTACTTGGCCGCGGATGGCCAGTACTTTGGAAAGGGCGTGGACAGCACCGTCGAAGCCGCCGGAAACGTTGTTTAGGCCGGCCAACAAAAGATTGCCCAGGTTGTGCCCTGCCAGTTCACCGCTTGGGAAGCGGTATTGCAGCACTTCCTCCATTAGACTTTCTTTGTCGGCCAAAGCGACGATACAATTGCGGATATCTCCGGGTGGTAAAATACCGAGGTTATCCCGTAATCTGCCGGAGCTGCCGCCATCGTCGGTAACTGCCACTATGGCTGTAATATTGCTGGTATACTCCTTGATACCCTTTAATAGGCTGGATAGCCCAGTGCCCCCACCGATGACCACAATCTTGGGGCCTTTTTTGAGGGAACGATGCTGGTAAAGGGTTTCTATCAAGCGTTCCGGGGGGTCTGGTCGAATCACTGTCATGATGGATTTAAGCCCCATTTTAAAGCTGTAAAACGTCAGGCCTAAACCACTGGCTGCTAAAGCGCTGCCAATTAACCAGCCGGGCACTCCGACTAATTGATTGGTCAGGGCATCCAGGGCCAGACCCAGCATTCCTACCAGCTGTCGATCCAGTAAAGCCAAACCCAGCCCCAGCATAAGGACTCCCACCAGGGCTAGGAAAACCCAGCGTTTGACATTCATTCCAGGTACAAACCATTTGAACAAATAAGCCAATTACTCCACCGCCCTACACTCGCATGATATCCCGGTGTCTCACATTAACACGATAACCTTTTTCCTTTAATATATCCCCCAGCTTATTGGCCAGGGTTACGGATCGGTGCATGCCACCGGTGCAGCCGATGGCGATCATTAAGGTGGCTTTACCCTCATTTTGATAATGAGGAATGAGAAACTGAACAAAGTCAGTGAATTTTGCCATGAATTCCTGGGTTACATCCTTGGACAGCACATGTCGCTGCACCGGTTCGTCATTGCCGGTGAGACAGCGCAGTTCTGGTATATAGTGGGGATTGGGCAAAAACCGCACGTCTATAACCAGATCGGAATCCAAGGGAATACCATATTTATAGCCGAAGGAGATGACGGTAATTAACAGCTGATTGGTGCTTTCCCGATCACCGCCAAACTGGGTAATGATTTGGTCCTTCAACTGGCTGTTGGTAACCGTGGATGTATCGATAATTTTAGTTGCTCTGCCGCGAATTTCCCGCAGCAGTTCCCGCTCCTGCCGGATCACCTCCAGCACTTCCCCTTGGGTATCCAAGGGATGGCGGCGGCGGGATTCTTTATAGCGACGTACCAATGCTTCATCGGAAGCTTCCAAAAATAATATTTCATACCAGTAACCCTGTTCGGTCAGTTCAGTTAATACTTCGATGGCCTGGTGAAAGAAGTCGCCGCCGCGGATATCTACCACCAGGGCAACTTTTTCTACTTTGCCGCTGGATTGGGACACCAGCTCTGCAAATTTGGTGATCAAGGCCGGAGGTAAATTGTCAACACAGAAGTAACCTAGATCCTCTAAACTTTGCACCGCCTGGGTTTTCCCCGCACCGGACATGCCGGTAACAATTAACAGACGTGGACTGGTCACTTCAACACCCCCCTTTGAATCAGACATATGCTTGATTTCTTCTATATTGTAAACTGTTCGATTAATTTAGGCAAATGGAAGCTTGCGGCTGTCTGTTGGAGAGGGGATATAACTTTATTATAGTAGGTAGGAGAGAGAAAGGTGCTGGTTTAGTTGGAAAGTTAGTTAGCGGGAAAGTTGGAACATAGAAGATTGGATAGTGGGGGTATGTGGGGTTTTTGATGGATCTTTGATGGGTGGGGGGCAGACCCCCGCTAGGTTCGACGCGTTATCTTTCTGCGGGGAGACTCCCATGGGAGACTATCTTAATATCCTTCGCTATCCGCTCAGGCTGACAGGGTGGTTTTTCCTCTGTCCAACTTTCTGCTTTCCGCTTTAAGGTTTCCAAATTAAAAGCCAAAAACGAACTTCTCGATCACTTCGGCTACGCCGTCGTGGTCGTTGGAGCTGGTGATGTAGTCGGCTAGGGCTTGGACGGTGGGGTCACCGTTGGACATCGCTACACCGAGGCCGGCGTATTGGAGCATTTCCAGGTCGTTGGGGGCATCGCCGATGGCGATGATTTGGTCTGGGGTTAGGCCCCAGTCCTTGGCCAGGGTGTCTAGGGCATGCCCTTTGGTGGCCTGGGGATGGGAGAACTCCAGGAAATGGGGCTTGGATTTGCATATATGTAAGCTGGTGCTGTATTGCTTCGTCATTTCTTGTTCCAGTTCATCCAGTTTTTCCGAGCTGCCCACTAATAGTACCTTGGTGGGTGCTTCTTTGAGAAATTCCAGTAAGTCACCCACCGGGTGGGCGGGGATGCCAGAGATTTTTTGGTAGGCTGCGGCCTCTGGGCTCATTTTTTCTACGTAGAGGGTATCGTTGACGTAGACGTTGATATGGTAGCCCAACTGGCGGCATCGCTGGATGACCTCTCTGGCTGGGTCCAGTGGTACTGGGCGATGAATAAGAATTTCATCGGTTTGGATTTCTTTGACTAAGGCCCCTTGGTAGGTGATGAGGGGCAGGTTTAAGCCTAGTTCTTTAGCGTAAGGTAGGGCCGAGCAGTACATGCGGCCGGTGGCCAGGGTGATGTGGATGCCTGCGTCCTTGGCTCGCTGGATATATTCTTTGTTGCGGGGGGAGATTGTTAGGTTCGTATTGAGTAATGTATCGTCGAGGTCGATAGCAATTAGTTTGTAGTTGGACATGGAGTTTGTCTCCTTTCGTTTTGGCTGTTAGCTAATGGCCCATGGCCCACGGCTAGACCCATCATTCACTCCCTAAAGTAATCATATACCGCCTGGGCGGCTTTGGTATTCATGCTGGGGATTTTGGCTAGGTCTGCCACTGAGGCTTGTTTGATGGATTCTAGGTTTTTGTAAGCTTTGTATAGCTCGCGGCGGCGGGTGGGGCCGATGCCGTCGATTTCGTCTAGTAGGGACTTAAGGTTTCTTTGGGTTCTGAGCTTCCGGTGATAGGTTACCGCAAAGCGGTGGGCCTCATCCCGGAGTCGCTGGAGCATTTGCAAGCCTTTGGATTCCCTGGGCAGCCGGATAGGGTCGGGGCGGCCGGGGGCGAAGAGTAGTTCTTCTTCTTTGGCCAGGCCAAAGGTGGCAATCTGGGAGAAACCTTGCTCTTGCATGGCTTCTCTGGCCGCAGAGAGCTGGCCCTTGCCGCCGTCAATGATAATGAGATCCGGTAGCCTGGTAAATTTGGCCTGTTTAGGGGTGAGCTCTCCCCTGGCAATCTGGTCTTGCTCTTCCCTAGCCCGGGAAAAGCGGCGGGTGATGGTTTCGTGCATGGAGGCAAAATCGTTGGGGCCTTCGACCCAGCGGATTTTAAATCTTCGATATTGATCCTTTTTCGGTCGGCCTTCCTCGAAAACCACCATGGAGGCGACCGTTTCAGTACCTTGGATGTTGGATATATCGTAGCATTCCATGCGGTGGGGTGGTTTTTCCAGGCCCAGGGCAGCCATCAGTTCGGCCAGGGCACCATCCACCGCTTCCCGGTTGGCCTGACGCTGCAGCTGGGCCTGCTCCAAGGAAAGCAGGGCATTTTGGGCGGCCATTTCCACCAGTTTGTGTTTGTCACCTCGTTTGGGGGCCTTGATCTGGACCTTACTGCCGCGGCGTTCGTTGAGCCAAGAGGTTAGTAATTCTTTATTGTCAATGTCCTCGGATATCATTATCTCTGCCGGGATAAATTCCGTTTGGTTATAAAACTGTTGGATAAAGGTGGCCATAATTTCTCCCCGTTCCAAGGTATCTGTGCCCTCCAGGAAGTAATGTTCCCGGCCGATGAGTTTGCCACCTCGGATGAAGAATACCGTCAGGCAGGACTCATCAAAGCCCCTAGCCATGGCGATAACATCCTGATCCACCAGATCGGTGGAAACAATTTTTTGCCGTTCCACGATTTTTTCTACTGCCAGTAGTTGATCCCGTAATTCTGCTGCCTTTTCGAATTCCAGGTTTTCCGCAGCCTCTTCCATGCGCTGGCGCAGGCGTTTCACTAAATCCTCCTGCCGTCCCTCCAGAAAAAGTATCACTTCATTGACTGTCTCCCGGTAGGTCTGGCGCTCCACTAGATTGCAGCAGGGTCCCAGGCAGCGTTTAATATGGTAGTTAAGGCAGGGTCGGTCCCTGGGGCTTAGCTGCCGCTGCTTGCAGGTGCGCAGGGGGAAGATTTTTTTCAGCAGCCGCATGGTTTCGTTAACAGCCCCCAGGTTGGTAAAGGGGCCAAAGTAGCGGGCACCGTCCTTGAGGACCCGGCGGGTTAGAAAGACCCGGGGGAATTCTTCTTGGCTGGTGACTTTGATGTAGGGATAAGTTTTATCATCCTTTAATAGAATGTTGTATTTAGGTTGGTGTTCTTTGATTAAGTTGTTTTCCAGGATCAGGGCTTCCATTTCCGAATCGGTAACAATGAAGTCCAGATCCACTGCTCGGTTGAGCATGGCCTTGACCTTGGGTGACTGTTTGGCTACCCCGGTAAAGTAGGAGCGGACTCTGTTTTTTAAGGACAAGGCCTTGCCTACGTAGATGATTTGGTCGTTTTCGTCTTTGTATAGGTAAACCCCTGGGCGGGAGGGAATGTTTTTGATTTTTTCTGTTAGGGGCAAGGGTGGTCACCTCCGGTTAGCTGTTAGCCGTTGGCTATTAGCTGTTAGCTTTTTTGCATGTTGGTATGGGGTCTTAAAGAGCCCAGAAGTTTCGCTTTATTAAATTGATTTTTTGCCAATACCCATGCTAATAAGGTGAGATAAGAATTGATTGGCACTGACCCCTTCTTTTTTGGCTGTATCAATTACTAATTTATGCAAGCTTTTCGGAATTCTTAGGGTAATACGGCCACTGTAGTCTTCTTTGTCCTCTATAATAGTGGGAAAAGGAATTGGTATCATATTTTCAAAAGCCGCTTTAATCCATTGTTCCTTTGCGATTAACGCATCTTTTATTGCTTCTTCCACAGTATCCCCTGTACCAACACAAAACTGTAGATCTTGAAACTCTACAATATAACCACCGTCATCAAAATCTGGCCTAACATTAAAGGGATAGTCCAGCTTTAAATAAAAATTTAGGTCCTTAGACATGGCTTCACCTCTTTAATGGCATTATATATGATGTCTTCTACTGCATCAATGCTGTGGTTTATGAGAAAAATTTTTCCTCCCTTGACAATTGATTGGGAGTGGATCAAAATATAAATGGAGTAAGTAACTAGTTAGTTACTTTAGTTGGAAAACTTACAAAGGGATTTGGAGTAGGGCATAGCTGGTAGGGTTGGCTTGGTTCGCCGGGAGCCAGGCACCGCGGGAAGCCGGGCTTTGTATGAGGTGCCAGGAACCCTAGGGTTCCTATAGCTGATGGCTGAGGGGCTAGACCCGAAATAACTACAGTATAAGAATAGGGTGATAGCATGAACGACGAACTTTCCCGTGCCGAGGAAAGTAAACAGCGTATTTTGCTAGCAGCGGCTGCTGTTTTTGCTCGGAAGGGGCTGGATGGGGCTCGGGTGGATGAGATTGCGGGGGCGGCTAGGATTAATAAGAGGATGATTTATCATTATTTTGAAAGCAAGGAGAATCTTTATGTAGAGGTGCTGCGCTATAATTGTCAAAAGGTTTATCAGTTGAGTAAAGGGTCTTTTATTGCGGGGGCGGATCCCAGGGAGAATGTCGCCCGGGCTTTGCGGCAGTATTTTTACTTTTTGGCCAGTGATGAGGAATTTGTACGCTTGGTCAGTTGGGAAGCTTTGAATCGCGGGAGTTACAGTAGCAGGGTACTGCCCCAGCTGCTGGATATTTTCCAATCGGATCTGGGGCGAATTTTGGAGGATGGTATTAGGCGGGAGTACTTTCGCCCGGATCTGGATGTTCAGCAAACTCTGCTAAGTGTTCATGCTATGTGTCTGGCCTATTTTGCCCGCCGGGAGATGGTGCAATCCCTGTGGCCCGGTGACATGATGTCTGAGGAAATGCTGGAAGCACGCTGTCAACATATCCTTGATTTTACCCTGAGCGGAATCATGCAAAACAAAGGGGAACGATGAAGGGCTTAGCATAATAGCGAAGGGAAAGGAATGGGTATCTATAATGAAGTCTAAGCAAAAAAGCCTCGCCTTATTATTGGTGATCTTACTGCTTTTGGTAAGTGGCTGTGCCTCAACCAAAAACTCGGAAGATGCTATAACTGGGATTGTGGAAGCCCGAGAGGTGGATGTGAATACCAAGATTCCCGGGCGGATTGTCAAACTGCTGGTACAGGAGGGTCAGGCGGTAAAGGCCGGGGAACTGTTGGCCAAGGTGGATGATGAAGATTTAAAGGCCAAGGAGGCCCAGGCCCAGGCTGGTATCGCTGCTGCCAAGGGGGATATTGCCAAGGCCAAGGCGGGCAGTGCCTTGGCTGCCGGAAGCACCCAGGCTGCGGTGCAAAAGGCCGAGGCTGCTCTGGCCAAGGCCCAGGCCGATGCAGATTTGGCCAAAAAAACCTATGACCGGATGCTGGAATTACATAAAGCCCAGGCCATCCCTGATCAACAGATGGACAGCAGCGAAAAGGATTATCAGGCTGCATTGGCCGGTGTGGCTGTGGCCCAGAGTGATCTCGCCAATGCCAAGGCCTCTCTCCTCCAGGTGGATGTTTACCAGGCCGATGTACAAAGGGCCGAAGCTGCCCTGGCCAAGGCCAAAGCAGATTTGCAGCAGGTTGCCATCAATTTAAAGGAAACCGAAATCAAGGCCCCCATTTCCGGCACCGTTACATCGCTCAATGTGGAGCAGGCCGAAATGGTTTCCACCGGCTTACCCTTAATGACTGTAACGGATTACACCGACAACTGGGTCAATGTAAAGGTAAAACAATCGGTGTTAGATAAAGTAAAGGTGGGCCAGCAAGCCAACCTAACACCTATTGCCATGACCACGAAGAAATATCCCGGTCAGATTGTCGATATCAGTCGCAAACCGGAATTTGCCACCTCCCGGGCCACCAACGACCGGGGTGAAAAGGATATTGTGACTTATAATGTGAAGATCAAGGTGAACACACCGGAGCTGCGCCCCGGTATGAGTGTTCAAGTCAAATTTGAGTAGCCGGGGGGTTGAAGATGGATAAAATCCTTAAAATTGCCTCCCGGGAATGGCAATACATCCGGGGCAATCGGCGGCTGCTGTTAATTATGTGCTTTATCCCCACCCTGTACATTTTTCTGTTTGGTATAATGTACAGCAACCATGTGGTGACGGATATTAAAACTGCTGTGCTGGATTATAACCAGACCAGCACCAGCCGGATGGTGGTGCAAGGTTTTCAGGATTCGGATAAATTTACTGTGGTGGAACAGGTGACCACCGAGGATGCTTTACGCCATTTGCTGGAGACCCGTCAAGTCCATGCCGCTCTGGTAATTCCGGAGGATTTTGCTACCCTGGTTAAGAAGGGGCAGGGGTCAGAGGTGCTGGTGATTGCTAACGGCACGAATATGCTTTATAGCAATGCGGTAATGTCTGCGGCCAATGAGATTGTGGCTACCCTGTCGACTGGTATCAGCATCAAGGCACTGGCAGGGGGTCAAGCGCTGCTGCCAGAAAAGGCTGCCTCCACCGCTCTGCCGGTGAGCTACCGTCTAAGGGTGTGGTATAACCCCACCTTTAACTATACTAACTTTCTCCTGGTGGGCCTGGCTTGTACTGCCCTGCAGCAGGTGATCCTACTTTATATGGCAGTGGCCATCGCCCGGGAAAAGGAACGGGGCACCCTTTCGGAATTGGCAGCTGGGGGTTATCGGGCTTATCAAGTGGTACTGGGAAAAATGATTCCCTATTTCCTGTTAAACATGCTCAGTACCCATGCGGTATTGGCCCTCTGCTTTACTGTTTTTCAAGTTCCCTTCCGGGGCAGTTACCTGGTGCTGCTGCTGTTATTTATTGTGTTTATTTTGTGCATCTTAACCCTGGGGATTTTCCTCTCCGTTGTTTGTAAAAATGAACTGGAGGCCACCCAGATTGCTATGCTGGTGGCAGTCCCCTCCTTCCTCTTTTCCGGCTTTACCTGGCCCATCGAGTCTATGCCCCTGTTGGCAAAGGTTATTTCTTACATCCTGCCGCTAACGTATCTGGCCTCGGATGTGCGGGATATTGCTTTGATGGGGATCGATTTGTCCCTGGTGCTGCCTAGTATTCTGGTGTTGGCGGGACTTTTTGTGGTACTGCTGCCGCTTTCGGTTTTTTGTTTTTGGCTGCAGTATCGGAAAGAAAGCTGCTAGCTTTGCCTTAGCTGTTAGCTTTTGGCCTGGGGCTGAGCTGTTTGAATGGGAGCTTATACCGATTGCTTAAGGCCATGAGCCCACGGCTCATGGCCTATTAACCTACCCTTTCATATTACGGATGACACTGAAAGTTTCTTTTGATTTTTACCATTTAAATGATATCGTCGGCAACGGCAAGCTATTATACATATTCTCCACTTTGTTGACTACATTTCTGGTTAAATCAAATACGTTAAAACCACCGGCTACACTTTCCAACTCATCGTCAGACAATTCACTCTGACTTGATTTATCCAAGGCCTGATAGATAAGTTCCTTGGAAGCCATAATATCTTCCATCGTCAACTCAAGGCCAACAGCTGCGGCCAGCTTTTGTACATCGTCCGGACTTTCGGTATTAAAAGCCTTCTCAGCAAATTCAGGGTCACTGGATAGTTTTTCCAGGAACAGATTAATGTTGTTTTCGTTTGCCACAATTTCACACTCCTTTTAGTTAAATCCCCTCCGAGAGGGGATTATTTGCCTAGACGCTACCATTTCCATGTTTTAATTGAATCCCAAACCGTCGGGATAACTGCAGCGGCAATTGCTCCAACAGCTCCAATACCAGCAGCTACAAGGGTTGCGGTGACGATTGGTTCAACTCCACCTGCAACAGATTCAAGTTCATCATCGGATAATTCACTTTGATTGGCTTTATCTAAGGCTTTATATAGAACCTCCTTAGATGCCATGATGTCATCCATGGTCAAGGAGACACCTGCTTCATTGGCCAACTTTTGAACATCCTCGGGGCTTTGAGTGGCCAAAACCTTTTCAGCAAAGTCCTTGTCTTGACCTATTTTTTCCATAAACTGAACAATCGCAACTTCATTAATATTAGACATACAATAACCTCCTAATAATTTTCTTCTACCGGACCAAATTAAATTTTAAAAACCCCCCCTTTCCTAATTTTTTCAAACGTATAAGTTGGTAATTATACCCTCTTGTGAACAACACAGTGCTGACTGCCAGCAGCCAGTTGTTGCTGTTCCTTGATGCTGCTGCCTCGACAGGGGTGACAGAAAGCCTGAAGTTTACAGTCGCTGCAGGGCTGGTTAAGATTATTGATGGTATTCCTCAGTTGTTGCAAAACCTCAGAATTGTACCAATAATCCTGGATGCTTTGATTTTCCTCTAACTGGGGGATATGGCGACAGGGGGAAAATTGACCATTGGCGTTGAGTGACATAATCAACCTCCCGGCTTCACAGCCAACTTTTATCGGTGGCTTATGACGATTAAGATAAGCCAGTAGATTAGCAAAACAACTTTCAACGATTACCGGTAATCCAGGATCTTGATAATTTTCCAAAAACCCTGCCAAGCGGCAAAAGGATTCTTCTTTCAGGTAACTTTCCGATTTATAGCTGGCGTCCGATTTTAATACCAGGATGACAATTTGTTTAGCCCCCAGTTCCTTAGCCAGCTTTACCACATTGGGAAAATCTACCACATTATCATCCCTGGCCACCCAATTGATATAGTAAGTTGTATTGGTTGCCTTTAACAGCTGCATGGCAGCAAGGGTTTCGTCATAGGCATCTCTGGATCTGCCATGGATTTCTCTGGTTGAACCATTGAGGGAGATATACAAATCATTCAAACCAGCATTTTTTATGTCCGTCAGGAAATTAGTCTGAAGGCCTACCCCACTGGTGGCCAGGGCAGAGATCATGCCCAGATCACGGATATAGGCAATGGTTTCCAACAGATGCGGATAGATGAGGGGTTCACCCCCACTGAGGGAAATATAGGGAATATCCAGCCAGGCCGCCTGCCGCAGAAATTTAAACAGTACTTCTTTAGCAAGGTCTTTTCCGTTAAGATCACAGTAACATTGGGGACAGCGCAGGGGGCAGCGGGTCGTAAGCTCCACTTGCATTTGTTCTGGATAAACCAGGGAGTAGGGCGGCGATTCTATTTTGGTGCACTTCTTTAACAGCAGGTGCAGCTTATCCTTATCCTCTTCCTGTAAAATCCCTTGTTGGCTAAGCATTTGAATAACGTCGTCGGACTCACCGTACTTAATCCATCTAAAAAGTGATTTTAGCCCCTGCCCAAGGAGATAGCCCCTCTTACCCTCCGCTGTATAATAAACGATGGCGCCTTGTTCAGCGCGAAAAATTGGTTTCATGGGCATTTCCTCCGTAAGACTATGATTATGTTTGGTACCTACATCCCGGGCAATGACTGCCCCTTAGGATCGCACCGCATTTCGGGCAAAGGAACTGCTGCTGAGGGTCTCCCAACCCGCCGGCGGCCATATCCAATTCACTGTCGGACAATTCATCCGCTGCCTGTTCCAAGCCAACTTGGTTAACCTTACCCTCTGCCAGCTTAGCCAGTAAACTTTCTTTGAGGGTCCGCTGTATTTTACTCTCACCGCTATAATCTATTTTGGCGATTTGCGAGGCCAATTTAAGATTTTGACGGTATTCATCCTTACTAGCGACTTCTTCGGGATCTCTGCCCGACTGTAAAATTACTTCTAGGTCATGGGAGAAACGATCGGCAAGTTTTTGTTCAGTCATCTAGTCACCCCCCGGTCCTGCAACTCCGCCCGCAGCTTGCGCATGGACCGGTATAATATAATGGCCACGTTATTTTCACTGATACCGGTAAGCTGGGCAATTCGCCTGTTGGTGAGACCGGACCAAAATTTTAAGGAGATGATATTTCTTTCCCGATCGGCCAATTGGTTTAAGGCCTGCCGTAAATGTTTCTTTATTTCTGTGGTAATGGCATCCTTTTCCACATCCGAATCCGCAGCTATTTCCTGTACTGCCTCCAGAGAAACGGTTGAACGCCTTTGCTTCTCACGATAATGGTCGGTTACCCTATTATGGGCAATGGTGAAAATCCAGGCGGCAAAACTGCCGAGATTTTCTTGATAATCCTTTAGTCTATGAACAACCCTTTCAAATACTTGGCTGGTTAGATCATCGGCAACATCCGGATCACCCACCCGAAAGCGAATATAGTTGTAAATCCGTGGAAAATAAAAGTCGTACAGTTCAACAAAGGCTGACGTATCCTGGGCTGCCCGGGACACCAGGTTTGCTTCGTTGGTCAGCATCCGGCCTTGCACCTGATTACGATAAGTCTCACGTCAATCATTTAGTTAACCTCCTTATATACTTCACCCTGAGATGAAATCGTGTATATATGGGGGTGTTACCAGAGCTTTCGGAGTAATTTGCTTCTTTGCTGTGCATCTTTCACCTATTAGTACGACTGACTTGAAAATGTATTACACAGCTTTTTATCATTTATTTCCCCTTGCTCTAGGCCAGTTGCCGCCGGGCTAATTCGGCAAAAACACCCTGTTGACCCATCAATTCTTCATAGGAGCCGTCTTCGACGATACTGCCCTTATCCATCACAATAATGCGGTCGCAATTCATCACTGTGCTCAGGCGGTGGGCAATGACCACCCTGGTGGCCTTTAAGTTCTCTAAACTCTGGCTGACAATGGCCTGGGTCATATTATCCAGGGCACTGGTGGCCTCATCAAAGTAGAGGATTTTGGGTCTATTGACAATGGCTCTGGCTATGAGCAGCCTTTGCCTTTGACCACCGGACAGAGTGCCTCCCCCTTCACTGACCACCGTGTGCATTTTCATGGGCATTTGTTCGATATCTTTATCTAAGCCAGCCATCTTGGCCGCTTCCAGGGCATCATCCATGGTTAAATTGGGATTGGAACCCACAATGTTGGTAAATATATCACCGGACATGAGCTGGCCGTTTTGTAATACCACCCCTAATTGTTTGCGCACTGCCCGAATATCTACCTTGGATAGATCCTGGCCATTGTAGTAAATTCGCCCATTTTCCGGTTTTTCAAAGCCCAGCAGGAGCCGGAACAAAGTGGATTTGCCGCTGCCGGAGGTTCCCACCAGTCCTACATATTCACCGCTATGGATACGCAGGGAGACATCCTGTAGAATCAGAGGCCCATCTGCCTTGTAGCGGAAGGACAGGTGACTTACCTCAATTTCCCCGGTCAGTTCACCGGGCTGGCCCTTGGCTTCATCATACTCCGGCAATTCTTCCAGAATCGGTTTGGCCCGCTCATAGAGGGGGATAATCCCATTGACAGCTAACACGGAATTGGATAAAGAGATCATATTGCCCATAAAGCTGCCAAAGGCAGCGTTAAAGGCAATAAATTTACCGGCACCCATGGGGTTTTCCATATTCTGCAGCAGGACATAAAAAATCACCATGGAAGTTATCAGGGGGAATACGGAGTTAAAGGTCACCAGGATATTGGCTATCCGCTCACTTTTAAAGGAGATTTTTCTCTGCTCACCAAAATCCTTGGCCCACAGATAAAAGGCTCTCTTTTCCGTGCCGGAAACCCTAAATTTACTGACCCCACTGAACACTTGCAGTACAAAACCAGCTATTCTGTTGGAAATGTCCACGGTTTGCCGTTCATAGCGGATCTGGAAATAACCCAGCCCCAGGGTAACTAAAATGGCTATCAGTACCAGCAGGATGGCGAATAAAGCCAGTTTGACATTGTAGTAAAAAAGCAAGCCCAGATTAAAGACCGAAAAGGTAGCAGTAATAATGGAGTTAATGGTCACCCCGGACAGCATTTGGCGAATGGTACTAATACCCATGGCCCGCATGGCCAGCTCACCGGAGGAAAACTGCCGAAAGAAGGGTGTTGGCAGGCTCAGCAAACGATCCCAGACCGCCGCCTGGATGGAGCCCTCCATTTTCCCTTCCAATCTCAGCATGGCAATGGAACGGGTCAGTTGGAACAGCATGGTGGCCAGAGCACTGGCAGCCAGGATAAAACTAATTTGTAAAAGTTGTGTCTGTTGACCTTGGGGAATGATACTGTCAAAAATAACCCCGGTGGCCATGGGAATCAGCATACCCAGTATGCCGCCCAGGGCACCCATGAGAATAATCATCACTAAATCTCGCTTCCATGTGCTGTCAAAGCCAAAACGCAATAGATCCTTGTAGTTCAGAGCTTTGTTGGGGAAGGGGCGATAAAAGGTGTAACCAAAGGGTTTCACCCCCTGGGCCAGCTGCCTATTTACCTTTACCTTGATCCCCTTGGCTGGATCATAGAGCTGATACTCAGTGGGGGAGAGAGGCAGCAGGGCCACCGGGCGATTATCTTCCTCCAGATAAGCAATCAAGGGACCATTGTCTCGCAGCCACCATTCTCCCCGGAGGGCCACCTGCCTGACCCTGGCCTGGGAGGCCCTGGCAATGTCACCCAGTTGGTCCCTGGACGGTCTTTCCTGATATTGGAGGGGCGTCTTGATGTTTATCTGCATGGCTTTACCCACCATTTGAGTAACCGTGAGCAGTGCATCGGCCCCCACTGTTTCTATCACTGCATCTGCCAGTTGGTTTTGGGAAACTGCGGCCAGCTTGACAATGGCCTTGCGCATGAAGGTCTGATCATACTTTTCTCTTTCTTTAAAGCGCCGCTGCTCCTGCTCTATCCGTTCCCGGGCCTGTTGACGAATGCAAAGCAAGATGGCCTCATTCACTGCCTTCAGGTTTGCGAGGCTCGCTTCCCCTTGCCATTGGTTAATGAGAGCACTTGCTTGTTGATCCCTCGTTACCCCATTTTTTGCCAACCGCTCAACCCATTGGCTAATTAAAATGTAAAAGTCATTTTTCGTTGCCTCGTCTATAAAATCCGTAAAGTGTTGTTCTAGTCTTAACTGTTTGAGCACCGTGCCCGTTGAACCGGCAGCCAGCAGACCAAATTTCGTACTTTCTCCTTGGGGAGCGACACCAAACAAAAGCTGGCCTGGCTTGACTTCCATTAGAAAGTTTCTTTTGCCCACCGGTTGGTCAGCTTTAACTTCGATATAAAAAAGATTTACCGAGCCTTGCTCCACCAACCAAACACTGGCTGTATCCGTAAGCAGCAGGGGCTTGTTGCCTTCCACCGGAAGGGTAGTGCCCTCCTTGCTGAATAAGTCCAAAGGTATCTGCATGGGTTCACCTCCTTGACCAAAACTAGCTGGCACTGATTAGTTCCGCATAATGACCGGGTATATTCTTTAACTCATCATGGGTACCGCGCTGAATAATCTTGCCCCTTGCCAGGACGATGATTTCGTCACAATCCCGAATGGTACTGAGGCGGTGGGCCACGATGATACAGGTACAACCCCGTCGGCGAATCGCCTCATCCACCCTCTTTTCCGTAGTGGGGTCCAGGGCACTGGTGGCCTCATCCATAACCAGGATAGAGGGATTGTTAACCAGAGCCCGGGCTATTTCCAGCCTCTGTCTCTGCCCGCCGCTAAAGTTGCTGCCGCCCTCTTCCAATAGGTGATCGTAACCGCCGACCCGGGCTGTTATATCATCGTGGATACAGGCATCCTTAGCTGCCCGAATGATATCCAACTCAGAAATGTTTTCATCCCACAAAGTAATATTGTCTTTGATGCTGCCCTCAAACATGCTGATATCCTGATCCACCACCGCCAGGGATTGATTTAACACCGGGCGCGGCATTTCGGTCCGTTCTTTACCGTCAAAAAGAATTTGGCCGGACCAGGGTTTGTAGATACCCGCTACCATTTTTGCTACGGTGGACTTGCCGCTGCCAGATCCGCCAACCAGAGCCACCCGGCAACCAGGCACCAGGCTTAAACTAAAGTTATCAATGAGGGGTGCTTCCAAAGGACTGTAGCCAAAGCTCAGATCCTTGATTTCCACATAGCCGGCTAGCTTTTGCTGCCCGGCCAGTTCCTCCACGGTATAATTTTCCTTGGTCTGATCATCAATTGGGTATTTGAGCACGTCGTCCAATCGATTCATGTCACCTTCCAATTCCTGCACTTTGCTCCCCAGGTTAACCAGGCTGGTCACTGGATCCATAAAGCTTTGCATCAAACTTTGAAAAGCCACCAGCATACCGATGGTCATTTCCCCTCGAATAATGAAGTAACCCCCTAATACCAGAACAATGGTATCGGTAATACCGGATAAGAATTCGGGGATCACTTGCAGTTTGTTATTGGAAACACCCATCTCCTGTTCTGCATTGAGGGACTTGGCTTGATAACCGGACCATTTGGCAAAGAAGTCAGACTCCGAGCCGGTGGCCTTGAGGGTTTCGATCATTTGCAAACCAGACATAGAGGTACCCACTAATTTGCCCTTGTCCTGCAGTAATTTACGGTTTTGATCGACCCTTTTTTGGGAAACCACCCGTAGATAAACAATATTTAAGGCCGCAACCACCAGACCCACCAAGGCTAAAAGGATGTTATATTGCAGCATTAAGATAAAGTAGAAAACAATGGTGATTAAACTGAGGGCCGTGGTGGCCAACTCACCGGATAATACCTTGGCCACTTTATCGTTGCTTTGCATCCGGGAACTAATGTCCCCGGCAAACCGCTGATTGAAAAATTCAATGGGTAACCGCAGCACATGCCATAAAAATTGTCCCGAGGTACTGAGGGCAATTTTGGTTTCCAACCGCAGCAGGTAATACTCCCGGAACCAGGTCAGAATACCCCTGAGGATAGCAGTGATTGCCATGCCCCAGAGCAGCGGTACCAGCCAGTTTTGTTTATTAGCTAGTAAGATATCGTCCACAAAGATCTTAGAAAAAATCGGAATAACCAACCCTGGAATAACTAGAGCCAAGCCCACCAGGATGACATAAGAAAGGGCTATTTTAGAACCCCGCACCCGTTTACCCAGGGCCGCAATGATACTGGGTTTGCTGCCAATTTTTTTAAATTCCTGCCCCTTGCCAAAGGTCAATACGATACCGGTAAAGGACTGGTCAAACTCCTCTTCGGTCACCGTCCGAGGTCCGTCCGCCGGATCATTGAGATAGACCTTGCCGTTTTTAAAGCCTTCCAACACTAAAAAGTGGTTAAAATTCCAATGCACAATCATAGGCCCCGCCATAGTCTTCAAAGAATCGGGATCCTTACGAAAGCCCTTGGACTCCAGGCCATACTTTCTGGCCGCCCTCAGGATGTTGCTGGCCTTACTGCCATCCCGGGATACCCCACAGGCAATACGCAATTGTTCCAAAGGCACCCAAACCCCATGATATGCGAGAATCATGGCCAGGGAGGCGGCCCCGCACTCAACTGCCTCCATTTGCAGAATGGTGGGAACCTTCACTCTTTTGGCGGTACTTTTTATTTCTGCCATTTGTCATCACCCCTTTTCCCTATATGGGGAGATATTTCTTAACCAAAGGAATAACCATGCGAATAGGCTGTTGTTCCTGTACGGTGATAGAACCAGCACACATGGTACCACTGGAAATTAAGATGGGTGGTCCCTTGGGGGTGGACCATTTGTAGCCGCTGACGGTGGCGGTATCCACGATTAAATCAACATGTACTTCCAGGGGGGCACCCTGACCGGCCAATTGTTTCACTAACTCCTCATTGCCCAGGGTATTCATCATCGCCTGGCCTGTGGCGGGGTACTCCGAAACAGATACCACGCGACCCAACAGAAAACCGTGTTCTTCCTTATTGACAATGGTGGGGGATATTTGCGCCGTCATACCTGGCAAGATCTTTTTACCTTCCTGGGCTGGTATGTATAATACCGCTTCCAGACCCTGAATAGCTTCCCCGGCCTTTTCAATGCTCACTATTTTGCTGCCCGGTTGGATCAAATCACCCTGGTTGACAATAACCTCCAGAACCCTTCCTTCTTCTTCGGATACGATGGCCGATTTAAGCTGCAGTTCATCCTGAGCCTTTTTAATCGCTTCCTCGGTATCCGTAACTTTGGCTGAGATAGTGGACAGGGTACGGTCCACTGCCACCTCTGCCCCCTGGGTTTGTACTTGCAGCAAGGAAAGCTCCTTTTGGCCTTTTAACAATTCCTCCTGTGGGACAGCCCCAGCTTCAACTAGTTGAATAAGCCTTGCTACATCCGATGCTTGTTCCCGCTCATTGATTTGGTACTGCAAAAGCTGGACTTTGGCATTGATCAACTCATGTTTGAGGTCGTTAAATTCCTCTTCATAGCTAGAAGTTGCCTTAGCCTGCTCAATTCGTCTATTCAACTGCCGCAGTTGCTCCAATTCATTTTCCATGCTGCCGCCGGCAGTGGTAAGCTGTACTTGCTGCAGTGCTTTAACCTGACTCAAGACCGCCTTTAAACCATTGATTTTTTCCACTAATTCATACTGATCAATTCTGGCCACAACGTCGCCCTTTTTCACATAATCTCCGGCCTTGACCCGGACATCGGTTATTTGCCCGGCACTGACATGGACCAGATTATAAATACCGCCGCTTTTAACAATGATGCCCTGTCCCTGGGTTTTGGAAGGAATACTGCCAAAGATACTCCAAAAAACAACCGTAACCAGGATAGCAGCAATGGCTAGCAGGGAAAACCAGGCCCTTGGTGCGGTGACGGTGATCATTTGATCCAATTGTTCCGGCGAAGAAAGTCTTTCTAAGGACACCTTGCGAAACACACTCATTTTAGCCCCTCCTTTCTAATTGATTGATTAGTTTTCAGGCAAATAATCAAATTGGCCATTCCTTACTGCCTTTTTAAAGACAGCCTTGTCGGTGATGGTGCCGTCTTCATTAAAGCCAATGCTGTCACCAACGCTCTGCCAGTCCTTGGTAGCCCTCAGGGTGGCAGCAATATCCGCCGGCAGGGGACTGTCAGCTTTATTAATGGCGTAAGCCAGCAGTTGGATCGAGTCATAACCTTGAATGGCCCAGACATCTGGTTTTTTGTGATACTTCTGTTCGAATTTCTTGATAAAATCCTGCACACTGCTTTTTGGGTCTGTGGGGTTAAATATGGTGGCCAGGACAACTCCCTCGGCATCTTGGCCCAAGGTCTCAATGAAGTCAAAATCCAGACCGTCGCCACCCAGGATGGGTATATCCCGGCGATGCTTTTTCAATTCTTGAATAAACAGTCCGCCATCCGGCATGGAGCCTGCCACAAATACCGCATCGTAATCCAGGGCTTCCCATTTATCCATACTGCGCTTAAACTCGTTGCTATCAATGAAGCCATTGATGCGGTCCACAATGCGGATGCCCTTTTCCCTGGCCACATCTTCAAAGGCGTTGGCCAGGCCTAAACCATAGGGAGTATTGGAGTAATAGATGACAATATTTTTATACCGCCTTTGGTCGGCATAGAGAGCCATTTGTTTGCCTATTTGGGCATCACTGGGGATATTTTGAAAGACATATTGATAATCCCTTTGACAGAGCTCGGTGTTGGAAACCACCGGCGAGAGCATTACCACACCGGCATTCTCATAAATAGTGGAGGCGGGCAGGGTTATATGGGTATGCCAGTGCCCAATGATCGCCATCACCCTGGGGTCATTGGCAAAGGACTGGGCCACGGTGGAACCGATGATAAAGGTACTTTCATCATCACCCAGTTCAACCTTTAGCTGCCGGCCGGCTGCCCCACCTTGGGCATTCACTTCCTCTAAAGCCAGGTTGATACCCTCCATAAAATCCGTGGTATCAATCAATTGCTTGGGACCGGCAATACCAAAGACAATTTCATGGCTGATATCCTTAACCCAACCTGCCCTTTCCTCGGCCATATTTACTTCGCCGAAACATCCCGTAAGCAAAAACATCGGTAGTATTGCTAATAAAACAAACCTCATAAACACTCCTCCCTTTATCTGACCAGCCCTTACGTAATGGTTAGCCTTCTGCCATATAGTATCTGTACCCCCTCTGGACCCTGCCTGGATGCAAAGCCGATGTAACCTGCCTGGAGCAACTTCTGCTGGGCGGCTAAATCATTCGGCGGCACCGGGATTACTTGACCCCTGTCTAGCTGCAGCGGCCGATCCATATTCTGAAACAGAATATACCGCCAGTAATGATTGTATTTTTGCTTGAGATCTACGATCAGCAGACCTTGCTTCATTACTGCCTTCAAGCTGGGGTAATTAGCCGGGGCGATGGTGGAATACAAGTACCTCCAGCGACCCAGGGATTGGGCCAGTTGGCCCAAATGCTTAAACATCCGTCGTTGTAAATCGTTGCCTCGGTAGTCCGGCGCAATCAGGGTAATCTCCAAATGGGTTACCTTGGACAATTCTGCCTCGGGTAAACCATATTCCCTCCCTAAATTATCCTCACTGCGGCCCGGAAAGCAGAGGGCACAAAAGGCCACCAATCTCCTTTTGACGATAACTCCCAGGGCTAAGCCCTGGCCTGCCAGAATGTTTTTTATTTCTGCCCCGGTTAAACGAACACATAGTTCCTTTTTTTCTAAATTAGACAATACCAGAGCCTGCAGGGCCTCTATGGCGGGCAAATAACCGGGGTCCAGTAAAATCATCTGAAAGGGGCAAACCCCGGTGACGGCTTCAATTAAGTCTCCTGTTTCTACGATCCTCACAGACCCACTCCCTTATCAGGCTTATTACTCAACCCACCTCTTTGCCGATTGGTTAGCCAGAACAACCCCAGCAGAACGAAGGAAACTGCCCCAATGGCTCCCACTCCTAAAATACCAAAGGCTAAGACACCGCCAAAGAGCAGCGGCCCTGACATTTGGCCCATTTTTCGGATATTGTCGTAATAACCCAAGGCCTTACCAGAACCAACCCTTTGGGTAGCTTCCAATCTTAAAAAGTAATTATTTTGGGCCAATAGGCCAAAGCTTTCGGCCACACCCAGTAAAACCACCACGATGAAGGCCGTTAACAAAGTGGCCTTGAGGGAGAACAGCAGAAAGGCCAGAATAATGATGAGGCCAGATAGCAGTATGGAACCACCGGGACTCAGGTATTTACTGGTGTATTTGCCCAGCAGGGGACCTAAATAGACAATACAAAGACCATTGAGCATAAAGGCTCTGCCGACGTTAGAGGTTGAAGCCCCCATGCTTTCGGCAAATAACGGAAAATAATAATCCAGAAACATACTGCAAACCGTTAGGGGGAACACAATCAGCAGGAAAAAGGTCAGTACTTGCTTGTTGCCAAAGAAGCCCCACAGACCGCCGCTTCCTTGACCCACCGCCTTAGCCAGGGAACAGGCTTGACGACCTGCCAGGGATGTATCCCGGAAAAAGGCCAGGGCAAAAAGTACCGCCAAAAGCATAAAGGCCAAGGCAACAAAGAAAACCTGGGAATAGCCCATCCGGTCTGCCAGCATGGCACCGATTACCACACCGTTCAACAGACCAGCGTACAGCCCGGCGGTCATGGCTGTAAAGCCCTGGCTTTTGGCTTCATCACCGGGTAGGGTATTAATAAAGGAACGCATTGAAATAGCTGAACAACCGTAACCAATACCCACAATACCCCGGGCCAGGATAAATAGCAGCGGTTCCCTGGCCAGCCCGGACAGGGCTGTGCCCACGGCTAAAACAAATAAACCCGTAAAGAAAATCTTGCGCCAATCATATTTATCCACCAGATAGCCTGCCACCACCGTGGCAAGGCCGGCGGCTAACATTTCCATGGAAATGGGTAAGCCCAGGACGATATTTTTCGACAGGCCCAGGAATGGCTGATAAATTTCCTTCATCAACAGGGGGATAAAGGCACTGGGCATAAACACGGCGAAGAACAGCACAAAGGAAAGCGGCCGCATAATACCTGGTTCGAAAAGACCGCTGCCCCCTTGGGCCGGAACTTTTTCCCGCTGCAGCCAGCGATTTAAGAAGATTAAGAGGAATAGGGTGGTTTCAACCATGATGATCAGTGAGGCCACCAACACCGTTAAGCCGTCCAGAATGACAGCTTGTAATTTACTATTTAAGTAGCTTTCGGAAATTCGCACCGATATTTTGGCACTATTATTTTGTCTATCCTTAGCCAGGTGCAAACCGGTGCTTAGGTCATCCCTGGTGGTTTCGGAAATTGCACGGCTGGCTGTGGTGTATAACACCTGATTATCGGCACCCAAAAGGTTGATGCTCTCAATTTCCGGTACCCCTTTAACAATGCGCTGCATATAGCTTTCCAGGTCATACAGTTTGCTATAGGGCACCCCTTTGTTGATGACATAATTGATATCCTTTTGCATAATTGTCGCACTGATGGCCACCGTCTCCTGGGCTATTTCCCGATAGGCGTGCTTAAACATCTGGTAGTTGATAGCACTATAAATTATTTGCACCACGCCCAGGATGACAATAAAGCCGGTCAGCATGTACTTCTTATTAATTTTGTTGTCCACCACCAGGGGTGCTTTCTGCACAAAGAAATACAGCCCCAGTAAGGCCAAAGCTGCTAAGAGGGCCAGATAACGTACTAATTGGTTTAAGTATTTTGCTGTGTGTTCACGAATAACCCTCTCATCAAAGAGGAGATCCAAACTGCCAATCCAAGCTGACTGGGCATCACGGATGGGAATGATGGCATGGTATTTGCCTCCATAAAGGGTTGAGGTAAAGGTATCCTCTCCTTTGTCCGGCTGGAAATTAATTTGTTGTTGTACCTCCTGGGGCAGTTTTTGACCTTGCACAGTACCATGCTGGTCATAAAGGATACTGCCGTCCGGCAAGATAACCTGTACTGCTTCCAGGTACTCCGAGTTCTTTACTTTTTCCGACAGCAACTCTTCAATACCAAAAAAGTTGGTTAAGGGCTTACCATACTTCACCGCATATTCAATTTTTCGTACGGTTTCTTGACCGGAGACTGCGTAACTGGCGATCAGGGAGTTGGTATAGTTTTTTTGGAAGGAAGCAATATTAAGGCCGCCGGTAAAACCCAACACCAGGATAATTAAAAGAATGGCTGAGGTTAGCATAACTATTTTAATTCTTTTTGATCGAACTTCTGCCATGGTGCTTCACTCCCATCTCATTCAGCAATATTTGGATATAACTCATCTGCCACCAATAGGATCTCAAAGGGTGTCTGGTAACCAATCCTTTCAGCAGTTTCCAGGTTTAATAAAATATGCGGGGTACTTCTGAATACCTGGGGCAGTTGACCCGGTGGGGTCCCCCTAAGGATTTTCGTCAAGGTCGCTGCTTCAAAACGCCCAATATTGGTATTGTCATCGATGGTTATGCTCATGAGCACACCATATTTCACCTCACTGCCCCCCAGCTGAGACAAAGTAGGGATTTTTTTATCATGAAAGGGTTTTAATAACTGGGGTAACTTCTGGGAGTCGATGGCGGCCATGGTAATATACATGGCATCAACTTCCCCGGCTAAGTTCTGGTAGGCCTCTGCCAGCTGCCGGTAATAGCGTTCGGTATTGCCATCCAGGGTTGGCTCAGCCACATGATAGCTTATTACTTCAAAGCCTCTTTCTTTACCCAGGGCCATGGCATCATTGACGGCGGAATAACTGCGGGCTGCTGCGGAGTTTTCATAGACCATCCCCAATTTTTTAAAATTGAATTGATCGTGAAAAACCTGTAATTGACGATAGAACCTCGTGGAGTCCATATGGGCCCATACATGCGGGATGCCAGAGGTTTCCTCGTTTTTCACAATGTTGGAATCAACCGCATTGCTGGCGGACATAACCATGGTGGGTATCCGATGTTGGTCCGTGGCAGCCACCGTTCCCGCATAGGTGCCCATAACGAATACCAGATCTAAATCCTCTTTTTCCCTCAGTCGGTGTATAACCTGATTGGCCAATTGCGGATCGGTACTGAGGGTATAATGGGCATCGGGCACAAAATCCAGGTAGGGGCTCACCTCATTGGCGGCCAGCCATTGCCACATCATATGGGTGTCTTGTTGGCCAGGCTGATACGGCAGTGCCTCTATACTGGTAAGCCAGCCTAATTCCTCCAGTCCCCGCAGCAAGTGGTATAAATGGGAGCCGTAGTTAACAAAGGATTCGCTTTCCATATAGCCAATGCGCCATTTTTTTTGATTATTGATTTCCGGAGCCTTCGTCTTATCAATTGGGTTGGGTTCAGAGGGGTAGGTCAGGGTAAAAATAAGGCCTAGGGCCAAGACCGCACCTACTATGAACTTATTTATGCATCTGGACATCTTCAATCTCTCCCTCACTAAAGCCATCCTTTCTTCTGCTATGAAATATACTTTCGCTCTACGGATTTGTTTAAGAAACAAATACTCTCACAATGGGTTGTACCTATGTCAATTTTTTCTGCTATATCATGAACCAGGATGGTCTCTTGCCCCTGTCTGCCAAAAATCACCACCTCGTCTCCCACCAAAGGTTTTTGAGGCAACTGGGTTATATCAATCAGGGTGTGACTCATAAAGGCTTTACCCACGATGGGTGCTCGGCTGCTATTTATCAGTACTTCACCACGCTTGAGGAATAACATAAAAAAGGCATTACTATAACCCACTGGGATAACTGCTAACTGAATGGGTCCGTTGGTATTGACCTGGTAGCCATAGCCCCATAGCTCCCCACTGGAGATTATTTTTGTTTCTGCTATTCTGGTTTTAAACTGCATAACGGGTTTTAAGGGTTCTAATTGATTGAGGAAGGAGGGCAGACCATACATACTGGTACCTGGTCGCACAGCATCATAATGGGCCTCTGGCAGGCGCAAAATTGCCGGACTGCTGGCTGCGTGAATAAGGGGAATATTTATACCATGCTCCTTTAATCGCCTTAGCAGAGCATCAAATCTGGCTAAATCCTTGGCTATGGCCTCCCGATCATGCCCATAGGAAGAGGCTAAATGAGTGAAAAGCCCCTCGATTTCCAACCAGGGATACTGTTTAATTCTTTGTACAAAACCAAGGCAATTTTTTAAAGAAACCCCTAAATTACCTGAGTTAATTTCAACCCGTACATGTACCTTTAAGACCTTTTGTTTTTCCTGGCAGGTGCTGGCTAAATCTCGACAAAAGGAATCCGTATAGACCATGGGGGTAAAACCAGCTTCCACCACTGGTAAAATTTCTTCTCTGGAGGCAGCACCTAAAATAAGTATGGGTGCCTTTACTCCTGCCTGCCCTAGCTCTTGGGCCTCTGCCACACTGGCCACTGCCAGCTGGTCAACACCCTGTCCAAGAATACTCTTAGCCACTGCCACTGCTCCATGTCCATAAGCATCGGCCTTTACTACACCAATTATCTTTCGCTTTGGCCCGATTCTTTGGCGAATTACTTGGAGGTTATGGTTTAGGTTTGTTAGATTGATTTCGGACCATACCAATTGATTGTGCCGCACAGTTTACACCCTCCGGAAAATTTTTCTTTATCCTTCTATCCTTCTTTATCTTTCGATTCTATTGAGGATTTCGTCGATGGTAATTTCACACAAACTGTCCCAGACAAGGGTATTTTCATATTCCACTCTGACTCGCTTAAACAGGTTTAAATCCCTAAGTCCGGAAAAACGCAAGGACTGCAGCCTGGATCTCATATCGTAAATAATCTTGTGTTGGTTATTAAGCTCAATCAACAAAGTATGGTCATCATTCGGTATCACTCTTACAACCTTTGGCATCGTGAACCTCTCTTTCTTAAAAAACAAAAAACCCGCTACGGAATTACCATAGCAGGTTTTTTTACCAATTCATATTAACGCATGAGATACATTTTAGAGAAGATACAAAATTGAGCGACAGAGAAGGATCTTGGTGCTAACCTATCAATGAAGGCAGAGCACAAAAGAACCGTCCCCTTGTGCTCTCGAGAGTGTTCCCGATTCATCAATTAAGTTTTAGCTCCATCGCTTTTTTTACAGCCGCTGCCCGTCCACCTACGCCTAATTTTCGGTAGATCGATGTTATGTTTTTTCGAACAGTAACCTCTGCAAGATAAAGCTCTGCCGCTATTTCTCGGTTCGTTTTACCTTCCACCACCAGTTGCAATACGTCCCTTTCACGCTCCGTTAGGGAAATGCTCGGTGATTTTTTCTCACCAAGCCCCTGTAGATTGTGGCAGTACGCCTCTGTTGCCGCCATAAGCCTGTCCAAATAATCATCACTGCCGGTTTCCTTTTTTAAATATCTCAATATATCCAGGACATCGCTGCCGTTTTCAGCAAAGGGCAGTATGATATTATCCGCCCTGCCTATATCCAGAGCGGGTAAGATCGCTTCCTTTGCCCTTGCCATTCCGTAAAGCTTGGATTTGGCAATGGCATCTAATATATGGGTATGCACATAACCGAGCAGGTTGTTAAATATCGAGAAGAGCGGATACATTTCCTCGCAAAGCACTTCTAATTTAATATAATTCTTCTCCAACCGTACCGCTTTAGCGTGAACGATATAATTAAAAGCCATTCCCTGGTATAGTATATCACTTTGCTCCATATCGCCCGCCTTAAGCCACTCAGGAAAGGTATCACGTTCCTGCATCAGGGCCCCTAGATACCCGGCGCATAGATCATAGGTACAGTTAAGGACGGGATTGTGGTACTCAACTACCTTGCAGTATAAGTCATTCATCCGTTCCTTTACTTTAGCGAATTGGCCCCGTAACATGTATAGCCTGGCCAGGGTTAGATTGGCACATAGGATCAGGAAAATTTGATCCATGGTCTGTGCTTTGTAGATAGCCTTATGGGCATAAATTTCGGCCTGAACATAATCCCCTGTTTCAAGACAATATTCCGCCCTTGCGGTATACTCAAAACCTGTGCCTAGACCCTTTGCCACCTCCCTAAAATAAGGAAAGATCGTATCCAAGTAATCCACCGTCCACTGCATTTGACCCTTTTCTCTGTAATAGAGATAAAGGCTGTGGGGAGAGCCAAAGGTAAACATCATATCCTTGTTCATGATTACAGAGCCGTCAGCAAGCAGTTTGTGCGCCTGTATATGATATTCATGCATTTTAGGCAAATTGTTAAAGTGACAGAAGCTTCTGACAAGAGCAATTTCACCGAATATCCGTCTTTTCAGGTCCGGGGTGATGAGCTCATCCCTTTGATAATATTGCTCTATTTGTGCCAGGAGCCCGGTGCCTTCAACCATATCCACTGCGGTAAGATGAAATTCGGCATAGGTTAGGTAGCCGATGGGATGTCGGTATTTCACTTCCAGAGGTATTTGTTTAAATAATTCCAGGATCGTCCGGGGAGCCCTGTCTATGACTTTAATTATTCCTTCTTTTTCAAACTGGGTCAAAATTAGGTCGTATTCCTCCGCCTTTAAAAGGGATTTTAAGCCCGAAAGCACCTCACCCTTTTCAATGTACCACTGACCGGAACGCTTATATAGCTTTTTGGTTCCCATGGTGCCAGCTTGCTCTGCCAGCTTTTTGATTAAATAACGGCTAAAAACATTGTGCATTTTATAGGTTTCTGCCCGCTCATCATACCGGATAAAGGAATTGCTGTCGCTCAGCCTTTGAATAATTCCCATGGCTGCCCGGTTTCCCGTCACATACACTGCCTGCTGCAAGGTAAAGCTGCCAAGAATGGAAAGGGACATCAGCAGCCCTGCTTCTTCCTTTGTATAACGTGACATTACCGCCGTTTCAATCAGACTTTCGATATTTCTGCCCGGCTCCAATATGCCAATTTCGCAGTACCTCTGGGTAATAAGGTAGACAGCGGTGATCCAGCCCTCCGAAATCTCCTGTACCTGCCTTGCGGTAGCGGCAGAAATATCCTGTCCAAACAGCTTAAAATAATCCTTTACTTCATACTCCGACAACTCAAATATTTCACTTTTCAGTTGGTGGCAATACCCTTTAAGCTTTAATTCTTCAATATTTATTTCCGGTTTTAACCTGGAAAGGATAACAACATGCAAGCCCCCAATATTGGACCAAATAATTCTTTCCAGCAACCCGTCCAATTCTGGAGAATGAGCAAAATGATAGTCGTCAATCACCAGTACGGCGTTGTTCATATAGACATAGTCTTCAATTATTTGAATTATTCTGTTTCTTTGCGGTGCATCAATGGGAAAGCCCAAAGCATTAAGTTGACTGCCTAGTTCCGGATCTATTTTGGCCATCTGCCTGGTTAGGGAATCCCAGATATACTGGGCAGAGGTTTCATCACTTTCCACCGACAGCCACACATAGTTTGCTTTCTTTTCATCAAGGAAATCCCTTACTGAAGTGGTTTTGCCATAACCCATCGCTGCCACTACCACTGTCAGTGGGTAGTCAAATAGATAACTAAGTTGTGAGTGAATACCCTCACGCCTTAAATTACGATGTCTCATATGTAGGCCCACCACCCGTTAATTATTGCTAACTAATTGTAACACTGCATTTTTGGTAAATAAAGACATTTTTTGTCCTAATGATGAAAACCGCCTTATTCCAATGAAGTTTGGCAAAGGGGTTGTTTGCCATAGAACCACTCGGTTCATCGTGCAAACAACCCCTTTAATTTCACTTGGCTCATTTTATCTCTTTTTATTTGTAAAATCTATAATATATTTGCAATACTGGGTTAAATCCGTTAAACGATTTTGCATAATTTCATACAATTCTTCTGGTGTTACCTTGTTATAATCATGAATGATTCGATTTCGATAACCAGCTATGCCACTTATGTTTTGGGCAAAATCTACTGGCAAACAGCCCGCTTCCCTTAATTTTTCTATGACTGACCGATAATCCGCGGGTACTCCTAAACCGGATTTAATAACTACATGACGCCCTAAATCAAACAACGCCTCCAAGGCTTTACGCAACCTATTCTCTGCAATATCGATGGCATCCTCATCAATCCGAAATTGGTCCAGTGGCGTATCAGCCAATATTTTAAGTCGGCTGACCGAATTCGCAATAATGCTAACCCTCTCAAAAATCAAGGAGTTATTATACACCTAATTCCTCCTTTAAATTTTCATACAACTCATTGTAACCGCGTTCCAGATGATATTTAAAATCCATATACCGACCGGAAATAAGGAACTCGTAATCTGTGCGCATATCCTCGTCAGAAGAGTAAATTACCTTTCCTTGGCTGATAATTTCAAAGGCTATTGCAAGGGGGGCATTTTGCAAAAATAACAAATCAACATCCAGGGGACTGAATATTTTAACCAAGCTCGGGTAAAGTTCCATGTATAAGTTCACTGGCTTTAATGAACCATTCTTGGTTAATACCGCTAAATCTATGTCCCTGGCATGTTTGGGATTTTCATTAAAGGAACCAAACAAATAGACAGCAACTATTTCGGAATAATTATTGAATATTTGCCCTATGGCAATCTGCTTATCCAATATCATCCCCTCATTTCTTCTTTAACCTTGGTTTTATTATATCATACCGTCCAATCATGTTATTAGCATAATATGACATTTGACCTCGTAATCTCAAGGATTACGGGGGTTGTTTAGGCGCTGACGATGAGAGCCGATACTTCGCCGCTCTCTATGGCTGCAATGGTTCGCTGGCGGTCGCGTTCCAAAACCGGCTTGAGAAAGCGGCCGGTGTAGGAGGCTTTGACTTGGCAGATTTCCTCGGGGCTGCCAGTGGCCACCAGGGTGCCGCCTTTGTCGCCGCCTTCGGGGCCAAGGTCGATGATGTGGTCCGCGGTTTTGATGACATCCAGGTTGTGTTCGATGACCACTACGGTGCTGCCGTTGTCCACCAGGCGGTGCAGTACCTCCAGCAGTCTGGCAATATCGTCGGTGTGCAAACCAGTGGTGGGTTCATCCAGGATGTAGATGGTGCCCCCGTTGCTGCGGCGGCTTAGTTCGGTGGCTAACTTGACCCGCTGAGCTTCGCCGCCGGAGAGTTCCGTTGCTGGCTGACCTAAACGGACATAGCCAAGACCCACATCCTGCAGGGTTTTCAGGCGACGGTGGATTTTTGGGATGTTGGCGAAGAATTCCACAGCCTCATCTACTTCCATATGCAGTACGTCGGCGATGCTTTTACCCTTGTATTTTACTTCCAGGGTTTCCCGATTGTAGCGCATGCCCTTACAAATTTCGCAGGGTACGTAAACATCCGGCAGGAAGTGCATTTCAATTTTAATGATACCGTCGCCCTGGCAGGCCTCACAGCGGCCACCTTTAACATTAAAGCTAAAGCGGCCGGGCTTATAGCCCCTTACCTTGGCCTCGGGCATTTGGGTAAATAAATCCCGAATATCCGTAAATAACCCGGTATAGGTGGCAGGGTTGGATCGGGGGGTACGGCCAATGGGTGACTGGTTGACATCGATGACTTTTTCCAAGTGTTCGATACCCTCAATGCCAAGATGTTCGCCGGGTTTGGCCTTGGCCCGGTGCAGTTTATGGGCCAGGGCTTTGTAAAGAATTTCGTTAATTAGGCTGCTCTTGCCGGAACCGGAAACCCCCGTGATGCAAACAAAGTCCCCCAAGGGAATCTCTACATCAATGTTTTTTAGGTTGTTTGCTGCAGCTCCTTTAATGGCAAGCTTTTCTTCTTTAACCGGACGACGGCTAAGGGGTACCGGGATAAATTTCTTACCGCTGAGGTACTGTCCGGTGAGGGATTCCGGGACTTGCATGATATCTGCCATGGTGCCGGCAGCCACCACCTGGCCGCCCAAGCGACCGGCCCGTGGCCCAATATCAATGATGTGATCCGCCACCCGAATGGTATCTTCGTCGTGCTCCACCACGATCAGGGTGTTGCCCAAATTCCGCAGCCGTTCCAGGGTGGCAATGAGCCTTTCGTTATCCCGCTGGTGCAGGCCAATGCTGGGCTCGTCTAAAATATAGAGTACGCCCATCAGACCGGAACCGATTTGGGTAGCCAAGCGAATGCGTTGGGCCTCGCCGCCGGAAAGGGTGCCTGCTGCCCGGCCCAGGGTTAGGTAATCCAGTCCCACATTGACCAGGAAACCTAGCCGTTCGTTAATCTCTTTAAGAATCTGTCGGGCGATCATTTTCTCCTTTTCAGTAAAATCCAGGTTTTTAAAGAATTTTAGGGCCTCTGACACCGATAGGGTGGTGACAGAGGCAATATCCTTCGCCCCGATCTTCACTGCCAGGGCCTCCGGCTTGAGCCTGGCACCCTGACAACTGGGGCAGGGTTTGATACTCATGTATTTTTCAAACTCTTCCCGCATGGAATCGGACTGGGTCTCCCGGTAACGGCGGGTCAAGTTGCCGATAATGCCTTCAAAGGGCACTTCATAACGATGCCGATGCCCATAGCTATCGACATAATTAAAATTCACCTTTTCCTGGCCCGTGCCGTAAAGGATCACTTTCATATGTTTATCTGAAAGTTCTTCCATCGGTGTGTCCAGACTGAAATCATATTTTTCTGCCACGCCAGCCAGGTAGGCTGCGGCAATATTGCCCTTGTGCCAGCCTTCAATGGCTCCTTCTTGGATACTTTTGCCCTTGTCCGGTATAATTAACTCCAGATCAAACTCATGGTTAAACCCCAGACCCGTGCAGGACGGGCAGGCTCCGTGGGGGGTGTTGAAGGAAAAAAGCCTGGGACTGATTTCACTGATATTGATACCGCAATCGGAGCAGGCGAAGTTCTCGGAAAAGGTAAGTTCCTCGCCATCTATGACCGCAGCTATAGCGATGCCTTCGCTTTGCTTAAGGGCGGTTTCCAGGGAATCTGCCAGCCGTTTCTCACTGCCGGGGCGGATGATCATGCGGTCCACCACAATTTCGATGGTGTGCTTCTTTTTCTTATCCAATGGAGGTGCTTCGGTGATTTCATAGATTTCTCCGTCCACCCGCACCCGCACAAAGCCGCTTTTCTTGATGTCCTCAAAGATTTTGACATGTTCACCCTTTTTACCCCGAATCACCGGGGCCAGCAGCTGCAGCTTGGTGCCTTCAGGCATGGCCATGAGCTGGTCCACCATCTGCTGGATGGTCTGCTGGCTAATGGACTGGCCGCATTTGGGGCAGTGGGCCCGGCCCACCCTGGCAAAAAGCAGCCTCAGGTAATCGTAAATCTCCGTTACGGTGCCCACGGTGGAACGTGGGTTATGGCTGGTGGTCTTTTGATCGATGGAAATGGCCGGAGAAAGGCCTTCTATATAATCAACGTCCGGTTTATTCATTTGCCCCAGGAATTGCCGTGCATAGGCAGACAGGGATTCCACATAGCGACGCTGACCTTCGGCATAGATGGTGTCGAAGGCCAGGGAGGATTTGCCGGAACCGGAAAGCCCGGTAATCACCACCAGCTTATCCCGGGGGATATCCACGTCGATGTTTTTCAGGTTGTGGGACCGTGCCCCACGAATTAGGATTTGGTCGGACATTTGGTGTTAGCTCCTTTGTTTTGTATATCAACGGTTTGTTGTGTTGTGATGGTAAGTTGTGGTTCGTTGGATGTTTTAGCCATCCGCTTTTTGGGCCGTAGGCCCTGGCTGTTGGCTGTTACTCATTGTTTGGTACCTTTATATAAAGTTATACTTTATTAATGGGAAAAAGACAATGGCTATCAGAACATTTGTACGGTATTTGTAATGATTTTGTCTCTTTTGAAACAAGTACAAAGCACCCTTGGCGGGTGCTTTTGTCGGGTGCTCTTGGGTCACTAGGGTTTTGCCTTTTTTCACCGGGGTCAGACCCCCTGGTTAGGCCCAGACTAATACTCAATCTCCGGTATCGCCGGCTTAATGTTCTTGTCGCCCCTAAGCTGCAGACGCAGCTCGATCAGGGCGTCCCTTAATTGGGCTGCCCGTTCGAATTCCAGGTGTCTGGCGGATTCTTTCATTTCTTTTTCCAGTTTGGCAATCATTTTCTTCAGCTCGGTCTTGGTCATTTTGCCGGCTTTGCTTTGGGCGATGTAGGGTGCTTTTTCTTCGGCGGCTCTGGTTGCTTCGATAATATCCCTTACTGCCTTGCGGACGGTTTCCGGGGTGATGTTGTGCTTTTGGTTGTGCTCCATTTGAATTTTGCGACGGCGATTGGTTTCGCCAATGGCTTTTTTCATGGAGTCGGTCAGCTTGTCCGCATACATAATCACTCGGCCTTCGGCGTTACGGGCAGCCCGGCCGATGGTCTGAATAAGGGAGCGTTCGGAACGCAGGTAGCCTTCTTTGTCGGCATCCAGGATGGCCACCAGACTGACTTCCGGTAAGTCTAAGCCCTCCCTGAGCAGGTTGATGCCCACCAGCACGTCGAAGGTGCCCAAGCGTAGGTCGCGGAGAATCTCCATTCGTTCCATGGTATGGATATCTGAGTGCAGATAGCGTACCCGCACGCCGTTTTCTTTAAAGTAGTCCGTAAGATCCTCGGCCATTTTTTTGGTCAGGGTGGTTACCAGGACCCTTTCGTCCCGCTCCACCCTAATGCGAATTTCACCCAGCAGATCGTCAATTTGGCCCTTGGTGGGTTTGATCGTGATTTCCGGGTCCAGCAGACCGGTGGGACGAATAATTTGTTCTACGATTTGCTCTTGGTGCTTAAATTCATAGTTACCCGGGGTAGCGGATACGTAGATCACTTGGTTAACCCTGGCTTCAAATTCCTGAAACTTTAAGGGGCGATTATCCAGGGCCGAGGGCAGGCGGAAGCCATGCTCTACCAGAGTGGTTTTTCTGGAACGGTCCCCCTCGTACATAGCGCCAACCTGGGGTACCGCCACGTGGGATTCGTCGATGACAAGCAACCAATCCTCTGGGAAGAAGTCCAGCAGGGTAAAGGGTGATTCGCCGGGAGCCCGTCCGGTTAGGTGTCTGGAGTAGTTCTCAATACCAGAGCAAAAGCCCACTTCGGCCATCATTTCCAGATCGTAGCGGGTGCGCTGCTCCAGTCGCTGGGCTTCCAACAGTTTATCGGCATCTCTTAGTTCCCTTAACCGCTGCTCCAGTTCTGCTTCAATGGTGGCAATGGCCCTTTTCATATTATCCTCATCGGTGACAAAGTGACTGGCGGGGAACACGGCAATATGTTGCCTTTGCCCTAAAATCTCGCCGGTCAGCACGTCTATTTCCAACAGACGTTCCACTTCATCCCCAAACATCTCCACCCGCAAGGCCCTTTCACTGGCGTTGGCGGGAAATATTTCTATGACATCGCCCCGTACCCGGAATTTTCCCCGACTAAAGTTGATATCGTTTCTTTCGTATTGTATATCCACCAGCTTACGCAGAATGGCATCCCGGTCGTAGGTACCCCCGGCCCGCAGGGACAACACCAAATCTCGGTAGGTTTCCGGATTACCTAAACCATAGATACAGGAAACACTGGCTACGATAATAACATCCCGCCGCTCCAATAGGGCAGTGGTGGCGGAGTGGCGCAGTTTGTCAATTTCGTCGTTGAGGGAGGAATCCTTTTCAATGTAAGTATCGGTATGGGGAATGTAAGCCTCTGGTTGGTAATAGTCAAAGTAACTAACGAAATATTCAACGGAGTTTTCCGGGAAAAACTCTTTCATTTCACTGCACAACTGTGCTGCCAGGGTTTTGTTGGGTGCCAGGATCAGGGTCGGCCGCTTGACCTGTTGGATGATGTTGGCCATGGTAAAGGTCTTGCCCGTACCGGTAGCACCCAACAATACCTGGTGTTTTTGGCCCTGATTAATCCCCTTAATCAGCTGCTCAATGGCCCGCGGCTGATCGCCCCGAGGGCTAAACTCTGATTTTAAGTTAAATTCCAAGGGTATCACCTACCTTCTATCCATTAGATATTATAACATTTCGGTCAATGTTAAAATCAGCCATCCGCACTGGCTAAAACGGCCAGGAACTGATGGCTCTGATCCAAGGCTAATTCCTAGGAATTGCTCATAAGCCGGCGATACTCCTCCCGCACCATCTGGAAATCTTCCCAGACTGGGCGACGTTTTTGGGGGTCTCTAAGAACTGCGGCTGGGTGAAAGGAGGCGATAATTTTGATGCCGCTTTTACTTTCCAACCATTGGCCCCTGGTTCTGGTAATGGTGGCTGCGGGGCTGATTAGGTTTTGCAGGGCCGTGTTGCCCAGCAGCACAATGATCTTGGCCTGGACAAGCTCAATTTGCCGATATAGGTAGGGCAGACAAGCCTTGGCCTCCTCCCTGGTGGGTACACGGTTGTTGGGGGGGCGGCATTTGACCACGTTGGCGATATATACTTCCTCCCTGGTTAGGTCAATGGCTGCCAATATCCGATCTAAAAGTTGACCGGCCCGGCCCACAAAGGGCAGGCCCTGTTTATCCTCGTCTTGCCCAGGTCCTTCCCCGATTATCATAAGGGTGGCCTTGGGATTGCCGACACCAAAAACAAGATTTGTTCTTCCATTCGCCAAGCCACAGCGGGTGCAGTTTTGCATATCCTTTGCCATTTGTTCTAAAGACATAAAAACCTCCTGTATTAGCCGTCAGCTTTTTGGATTAAGGGTATTTCTTGCTAGTATATAAAAATTATAATAAATTAGATTGCTTCCATTGACAAGGTTACAGCCGTTTAAAATGATGGTGGCTGCGGTTGTTCATGCCGCCAGAGGCACCAGCAGGGGCATGGGAGATTGTGGAATAGCTAGGGAACGGGTCGACCAAAGGTCGGCCCCTACTTTTGTTTATGGTTAACAGCCCACCCCTTAAGGAATACCTACTCGCCCAAAAGCTGAAGGCGGCTGGCTGACGGCTAAAAAGCCCACGGCCCACGGCCATTTTGGGGCTAATGGCTATAAACTTTTTCCCATCATGCATATTTTATTGGTCCTCCGCCAAACTATAGGTAAAGAGGAAATGAGGAGGATGCATATGCTGGATTTATCAAAGGCTAATACCAGTTGGGATAATTGGAAAAAGTATCTTGGTCAGGCCATGGAGTTTGCGGAGGAATTGGGGCTTTCCCGGGATAAGGTACAACAATATGCCATGACCGCTGGTACCATTTTAGCTGAAAATGTTCAACCGGCTAATCCTGAGCAAAGGGCTGTTAAGGAACTGTGGGATGTGGCTGACAAGGATGAACAAGCCGTGCTGGCTCGGCTGATGACTAAATTGGCCAGCCGTTCAAGGTAATTATATAAGGTAGTTATATTCGGTAAACGATCAAGGGAGTGTTGCTGCTACTTTTTGTAGCGACGACACTCCCTTTTTGTATTGGCCATGGACCTTTAGCTTTTAGCCGTTAGCAATTGGCTGGTATGACGGCCCTCTGGCTCATTGCCTTCACTTCCTGTCCCTCGTAAAGCGGTTGTTCAACCACCTGCGTAGGGGGCCGTTGGTGGAGAGTTCCATGAACACCTCTTCATTTCCTTCGGGAACTGGGAGGAGACCTAACATTTCCTTTGCCCCGTAGTCAATGCCTTCACGGTAGACCTGTTTTGCTGCCTGGGAGTAGTAGGTAATTTGTACCTTGTTATAAACACCCAGGGCAAATTCCAGGCCTTGACGGCTGCCTACAGCCATGCCGTTGACCTCTAAGATGACGTCACCAGAGCGGATTCCTGCCTGCCAGGCTGGGTAGCCAGGCACCACGTCCAGTATTTTTACCCCCTCGCTGGTAGTGCTATAAATGGACTTGCCAGCTTCCATGCGCCTGCCCAGGTAGATGAGCAGTTCATGTCCCAGGGGTGAAAAAAGTGCTGCGATAATCCCTATGAAGGGCTGACGATCTGCCAAAACTGCCAGTACCAATAAAATTACACTGTATAAAGCCAGTAAGACTGCCGAGATCTTCCCCTTTTGTTTGGGGCTGCGGGCTGCGGCAAGGTCACCATAGCCTAACCCGGCCACCACTGGCATGAGGGAATAGATCATGTTATCCACATTGCTCCCCAGATCACCTTTGATTAAGGGCCACCAATCTGGCATACTGATGCCTCCGGCGGGGATGCTGGTCTGCCCGATGACGACCATGACAGTCAGGGGAATGGGCCAAAATTTTTGCAGGGCAAAGCCTCCCACCACTTTACCCTGGGCGTTTTTAATAAAGACAGGCATGGCACCCAAGTGACCGCTGACCCAGATTAAAAAGGCCTCTATAAAATGCAAAATAGCTACCAGACCGAGAATTTGCGGTACACTTATCTTGGGCCAACCAAAGATGAGGGAACTGAGGGCCAATATGCCGCCGGCATAGGCAAAGCATAAAAATCTGGCATCTATTAACATCAACAAAATGGCCAGGGGCCAAAGGTAGATTAAGCCTGAACCGGACAGCGTTAGTCCCACAAAGACCATAATGTAGCTGGCCATAATACCACCCACCAGCCCAAAGCCTGTGGCAATCAACACATCCCGCCAGGGGCTGCGGGGTTTTAGCCCAAACATCCTTTCCTTCGCCTTACCCATACGGTAATACTGCAGGGCCACGATGGCCAACACCACTAGAAACAACTGCAAAATCTGTGGTTCTAAAAAAACCATCGCTAAGGTTTGGAATAGTATTGGCGTTATATCAAAAATAGGGAACATGGAGACACCTCGATTAGCTTTTAGCCATTCGCTTCTAGCCATTCGCTTTTAAAAGCGAATGGCTAATAGCCGACCTGCAAGGAATACCCTTAAGCCTAGGAAGCCATCTTCTCCCTCAATATCCTCAGTGCAGTATCCAGCTGCTTATCCTCTTGGGCGGTCACTTCTTGGTCAATCACGACATCCGGTGCGACGCCCTTTTTATGGATGTCGTTTTTCTTTGGTGTGAGGTAGCGGGCGGTAGTTAGTTTAAGCCCGGCACCGCTGTCCAGGGGGAATACGGTCTGGACGATGCCTTTGCCAAAGGTTTTGGTACCCACCAGTGTGCCTACTCCGGCGTCTTTAATAGCACCAGCCAGGATCTCGGAGGCACTGGCACTGCCTTTGTTTACCAGCACTACCAAGGGCATGTTTAGTTTATCCGGCTCGGCATTAAAGGTGTGATCCCTGCCGATGCGAAAATCAATATGAACAATGGGCCCTTCATCTAGGAATTGGTCAACAATCTTGATCGCAGAGTTCAGTTCGCCGCCCGGGTTATCCCGTAAGTCCAAGACGAGCCCCTTCATACCCTGGCCCTTTAGATCCACTAGGGTTTTTACCACTTCGTCACCCGTGTTTTCAGTAAACTGGCTAATCATAATGTAGCCCATATGGTCTTCCTTGGGAACCATTTTTCCCTCGACTGTAGGCACGCTAATTTCTTCCCGGGTTAATTGTACTGGGAAAGGATCTTTGCGCCCCTCCCGGAGAATGGTTAACTCTACGGAGGTACCCACTGGCCCCCGCATGAGATTGACCGCGGTTTCGGTATCCATGTCCTTGGCTGGTTTGTTATCAATGGCGGTAATCATGTCACCGGCTCTAATATCCTTTTCGGCCGCCGGTGTATTGGGAAAGGGTTTAACAACTGTTAAATAGTGGCCCTTTACTCCCACCAGCACACCGATGCCGCCAAAGGAACCTCGTATTTGCTCCTGCAGGGCTGAAAAGGTTTTTTTATCCAAGTAAGTGGAATAGGGGTCGTCCAAGGACTCTACCACACCTTTAATGGCCCCCTCGACAATTTGCTCCGGTGCAATCTCAAATAAATACTGGCTCTTTACCAGGGTTACCACTTTGATTAAATTTCCTAAGCCTTTGTAATTGGCTGCCAAGGTACCGCCCACCAATAACATGATGGCAAATACCAGAGAAGCCAATACAATGGTGAGTTTACCCCAGAAGGCCAATGAATCTCTCTTCACTCTAACACCCGCCCGTCGCTTTTCTTCTACACATGTATTATACTACAATAATTTGCAGTTCATTACAAAGAATTTTCCAGTAATTGGTTTATTAATAGGGTTAGAAAAGCTTGGCGTAAGCCTTCGCTTTTTTATACTAATCCTTAAAATCTTATTCCTTCCGATAGTGCCAAAGAAAGCCGGGGGTCCCCCGGCTTTTACTTTTATAGGTAGTTATGTGGGCTCACTGCCGATCCATTTTTACGCACTTCAAAGTGTAAGTGGGGACCTGTGGACATGCCTGTGCTACCAACCCGGGCAATGGTGGCTCCCTTGGCAATTGTCTGGCCATTGCTAACGAGTTGGGCTGAAAGGTGACCGTACAAGCTTACCACCTCACCACCGTGGTCAATCATTACCACTTTACCATAACCGGTCATGGTCCCGGAGAAAATAACGGTGCCTTCAGCCGGAGCAATGACACTGGTACCGGTGGGGGCTGGAATATCAATCCCCGCGTGGAAGCGTTTCTCCTTCAAAATGGGGTGTATCCGGTAGCCAAAGGGTGATGAGATGCTACTATGGCCAGGCACTGGCCAACTAAAGACGCCTCCACTGTAGCTGCCGCCCTTTTGGGCATTTTGCTGGGCAATTTGCCTTAGGATGGCATCTTCTTGGGCCTCTAAGCGATCCACTTCAGCAGCAGTTTTCTGTAAATCCTGTTGGGCTTCCTTGAGGAGGCCGGTCTTTTCCTTTTGAGCCTGGGCTAAAGTTGCCATCACCTGTTCCTGCTCTTTTTTCATGCTGGCAATCTGACGGGCCCTGGTCTCGAGGGAATTTTTGTACTCCTCTATCTGCTGCTTTTCTTTACTGATGCGATCCACGATGGTCTTGTCACTTTCGACCATGCGGGTTAAGAATTCCAGTCGGTTCGTAAAATCCGAAAAACTACCTGAGTTTAGCAGTACCTCCAAGTAGCTGACTGGGCCGCTTTGGTACATGCCCTTAACGCGCATTCTTAATTGTTGGTTGCTATCTTCTAACCTTTCTTCCGACTCAGCTAAATCTTTTTTTGTTTTTTCCAGTGTCTTCATGGCACTGGTTAGGGTAGACTCCAACTCTTTAATCCTAGCAAATTTTTGGTCAATCGACTGATTGATGGAAACTAGCTGCTGGGAGTAATCTTTCACTTCTTTCTTGCTTTGCTGTTCTTGGTTTTTCTTTTGATTGAGCTGATTTCTGACTTGGTTTAACTGTTGATCCAAGGTTGCGGCGGCCATAACTGGCGTTCCTGCCAGCAGTGCCAAACCCAAGGTTAAGGCAATCATTCTTTGTGGCCAACGATATCGCACCGAAATCCCTCCAAAACTATACTTTAAGAAATCTTCTAAGTGAAAACCAACTGCCCAGGGCACCAATCAGAACGCCCAGGCCAATCATACCACCAAGGATGGTCAACAGGGTATTTTGATCCGTCATCAGTTGAATAAAAGGTATGGATATTTGCAGTCTCTTGATTAGAGATAGGTATCCCAAATCCACCACCAATACGGCCAGCAAGCCACCCGTTAGACCCAGTATGATTCCTTCCATTAGAAAAGGAAAACGTACAAACCAGTTGGTGGCCCCTAAAATCTTCATGATACCAATCTCCCGGCGGCGGGCAAAAACGGACATACGGATGGTAGTGGCAATGAGGAAACCAGCGGCCAGGGTTAACAGTGTTAAGGTTGCGGCACTGGCCAGGCGAACCCAATGGGTAATGGTGAGGAGTTTTTCCACCACGCCTTGTCCGTAACGGGCCTGTTCGATACCATCTATTTTTTCCAAGGCTTTGGCCACGGACGGCACAGACTCTGCTTCCGTGGTTTTTACACGAAAGGCATCGGGCAAGGGGTTGCTGTCTTCCATGGATTCCAGCAGTTCGGCCCGATCGCCGAAGCTCTTTTTCATATCTTGTAGAGCCTGTTCTTTGGGGATAAACTCGACGGATGCCACATCGGGGGTGTTTTTAATTTTCTCTTCGATGGTATCCCGCTCCACTTTGCCCACATCTTCATTTAAAAAGGCCGTAATTTCCACGCTGCTTTCCATGGAACTGGTTAGCTTCTCGCCATTTACCACCAACAGCAGCGATGCCCCCAGAATAATGAGGGATACTGTTACAATGCCAATGGATGATAGGGAGAGCCAACTGTTTCTTGTTAAGGCGTGATAGGTTTCCTTGAAAAAGTACTTTAGGGTATTAAGATTCACAGCGGTACACCCCGCTCTCTTCATCCCGCACCATACTTCCATTGCTTAGGGCAATGACACGCTTCTTCATGGTATTGACAATATCTGAATCGTGGGTGGCCATGAGAATGGTGGTGCCCCGGCGGTTAATATCTTGAAAGAGCTTCATAATTTCCCAGGAGGTATCAGGATCTAGGTTACCCGTTGGTTCATCGGCAATAATCATAAGTGGCTCATTAACAATGGCTCGGGCAATGGCCACCCGCTGCTGTTCTCCACCGGACATTTGACCGGGCAGCAGTTTACCTTTATCCTTTAGCCCCACTTGTTCTAAGACCTGGGGTACAACTCGCTTGATCTCTCTGCCGGAAGTCCCGGTAATTTCCAAAGCAAAGGCTACATTTTCAGCCGCAGTTTTTTGAGGTAAGAGGCGAAAATCCTGAAAAACCATACCTATTTTACGACGCATGTAAGGAACATCCCGTCCCTTCATGCGGACAGTGTTTCTACCATTAAACATGACGTGCCCTCGACTGGGCAGCTCTTCCCGAAAGATGAGCTTAATCAAGGTAGACTTACCTGCACCACTGGGGCCAACCAAAAAAACGAAATCACCTTTTTTTATATGAAAGGTTAGATCGCTAATGGCTTTGACACCATTTTCATAGACCTTTGAGACATTGTAAAACTGTATCATTCTGACACCCTTTCGATTCGAAAAAAGATGTAGGTACCAACTAACGGGGTTCGACAGGGTAAAAGCAAATTCCTTTAAAAAACGTCAAATTTTCGTGGCAAATGATTACTTTTGTTAGAAATGGAAAAAGAGTGCCGCTTAGGGGCACTCTTTTAGGGTCCTACCGCTTCACCCTGGCAATTGCTTTTTGGGCTGCCGCTGCTATATTATCGGCGGTTAGGCCGAAGTGGCCGAGAAGTTCTTCGGGTTTGCCTGATTCACCAAAGGTGTCGCGGACACCTACTCTTTGTAATGGGACGGGGTAGTGTTCGGCCAGGGTTTCGGCTACGGCACTGCCCAGGCCGCCAATGATGGAATGTTCTTCGGCGGTAACCACTGCCCCACATTTGCGTGCGGCTTCCACCACCGCAACGATATCCAGCGGTTTAATGGTGTGAATGTCCACCACCATGGCATTGATGTGCTGATCGGCTAGCTTTTTCGCAGCTTCTAAGGCAGCCGGAACCATAATGCCCGTTGCTATAAGAGCTACGTCGGTACCTTCCTTGAGGGTAACTGCCTCTCCTGGGATAAATTTAAAGTTTTCGCCATGGATGACCGGTACTCCGGAGCGGCCCAAGCGAATATAAACAGGGCCCTTAATTTCCGCAGCGGCCCGGATGGCAGCAGCGGTTTCCACGGCATCGGCCGGGACAAACACGGTCATCCCCGGCAGTGCCCTCATGATGGCAATATCTTCGATGGATTGGTGGGAACCTCCATCCTCTCCCACAGTAACACCTGCGTGGGTGGCAGCGATTTTTACGTTTAATTTAGTATAGCAAATACTATTGCGGATTTGCTCAAAGGCCCTGCCGGTGGCAAACATCGCAAAGGTGCTGGCGAAGGGGATTTTGCCCACCGCCGCTAAGCCAGCAGCCGTGGCCATCATATTCGCCTCGGCAATACCCATATTAAAGAAACGCTCGGGGTAGTTTTTCATGAAGTCATGCGTTTTTGTGGACTTGGAGAGGTCTGCATCCAATACCACAATATCTTTATTTTCAGCTCCTAGGCGAACTAGTTCCTGCCCGTAGGCATCCCGGGTGGCGATTTTCTTTGTCATAATATGTAACCTCCTTGCGTGCTATTGGGTAGGACTTTGGGGGTCTAGCTGTTAGCTTTTAGTCTTTAGCTAATAGCAACTCATAAGGATTGCCCCAAAGTCTAAGCCAGTTCTTGCAGCGCCTGCTCCACCTGCTCCGGTTTTGGGGCATTGCCGTGCCAGCCTACTTGGTTTTCCATGAAGGATACGCCTTTGCCTTTGATGGTTTTGGCGATAATCATGGTGGGTTTGCCTTTGGTGGCTTGGGCTTCTTTTAAAGCCTGGAGAATTTGTGCCATGTCGTGACCGTCAATTTGTAGGATATGCCAGCCGAAGGAACGCCATTTGTCGTTAAGGGGCGCGACGTCCATCACTACATCCACAGGGCCGTCAATTTGTAGGTTGTTGTAGTCTAAAAAGGCAGTGAGGTTGTCCAGTTTAAAATGGCTTGCTGCCATGGCTGCTTCCCAAATTTGGCCTTCTTGCACTTCACCGTCTCCCAATAAGGCATAAACCCTTTGCTGGCCGCCACCTAAGCGCAGACCCAGGGCCATGCCGATGGCAGTGGAGAGGCCTTGGCCCAGGGAGCCAGTGGACATTTCTACGCCGGGAAGTTTTTTCATATCTGGGTGCCCCTGCAAACGGCTGCCCAATTTACGCAGTGTCATGAGCTCTTCTTTGGGGAAGAAACCCTTTTCGGCCAGTGCAGCATAAAGTACCGGTGCGGCATGTCCTTTGGACAGTACAAACCGATCACGCTCGGGCCAGTCCGGCTTCTCTGGGTCTAGCTTCATGGTGTCAAAATAAAGTACGCTAACGATGTCGGCAGCAGACAGTGAACCACCGGGGTGTCCAGAACCAGCCTCGCCCAGCATGGTTATAATGTGGCGGCGCATGGCCTTCGCCCTTTGCTGTAAATCCCGAATCTTTTCTTCCATTCGATTACCTCCAAAATTTTATAATAAAACAAAAATAGATGCCATTAGCTCATGGCTTATGGCCCAGGCTCAGGGCCGTCTCGTTAGTCTGCCTTCTCTAGCTCCTTAAACCCCTCTCCCAACACTTCATGGACATTGGCCAGGATAATAAAGGCCCGGGGGTCTTCATTTTTGACAATTTCTTTTAGCCTGGTAGCTTCGGCCCGACCCACTACGGATATCATTACTTCTTGTTCCTCACCGCTGTACATGCCCCGGGCCTTCCAGGCGGTGGCACTGCGGTCTAGTTCTTTAATGATGGCCTGACTGATAGCATCCGCTTTACGGGTAATAATGATAAAGGCTTTGTCGGAACTAAAGCCGTCGATTACAAGGTCAATGAGCCAAGCTGTGAGAAAGATGGCAATGAGCGCATACATGGCCAGTTCCGCTGAACGAAAGACATACCCGGCCCAGATTACCACCAGGCCATCAATAATGAAGAGAAGTTGGCCGATGTTGATACCCACATAGGTCCTCAGAATGGCTGCCAATAATTCGGTGCCGCCGGTGGTTCCATTGAACCGAAAGACCAGCCCCAAACCAAGCCCCATTAATACCCCACCATAGAGACAGGCTAATAGTAAATCCTCCGTTAATAAAGGTATATAGGGTGCAAATAAATCAATAAATACAGATAAAGCAACGGTGCCATAAATGGAATTGACACTATACCTTGAACCCAGTCGAAAAAAGGACCAAATAAAAAGGGGCACGTTCATAATAAGCATCATTAGACCAACCGGTAGATTTAATAGGTGATAGAGAATGGTGGCTACCCCACTGAGCCCCCCAGCAGCAATTTTGGCCGGTACTAAAAAGGCATCCAGTGCAATGGCTGTGAGAATAGCACCAACCGTAACACCCAAGTTATCTTTTATGAAACGTAAAATCATCATGTGGTCCTTTCAGGTTATTCTGCTAGTTTATAGAATTTATCATACCCAGAAGTTGTTTATGCTATTTCGTATTCGTCGTTAGCTTTTAGCCTTTAGCCTTTGGCTGGGTTAAGCGCAACTGTATAACTTTTCTCCTCCCACCTAGTAAATCCTTCCAATGTAATAAAATTTTTGTCGAACAAACCGACTTCCCACTGAAAAATATCCTTCGCTATCATTCAGAATGACAATGAAATCTACATCGTCACAATAAAAACGCCTAAACACACGGCTCATGGTCGCTCCATAAGTAATACCCCTAAGCTAAAAGGCTAAGGGCTAAGGGCAAAAAAGTTCCTTTAGCAGCAAAACCCCTGCCAAAGGAACCGTTTCTAAGATTCACCTATGTTTCAACCTTACTCTTAAGGTATCCCGTTATAAAGGACTCTATGTTGCCATCCATTACGGCTTGGACGTTGCCGGTTTCTACCCCAGTACGGTGGTCCTTGGCTAGGCTGTAGGGGTGGAAGACGTAGGAGCGAATTTGGCTGCCCCAGGCAATTTCTTTGTGTTCGCCTCGGAGGGCCAGCATTTCCTCTTCCTTTTTCTGCAGCTCCAGGTCAATCAGCTTGGCCTTTAAAAGTTTCATGGCGGCCTGGCGGTTGGTGGTCTGGGAGCGTTCGTTCTGGCAGGCCACCACAATACCGGTGGGCAGGTGGGTAATGCGCACAGCCGAGTCAGTTTTGTTGACGTGCTGGCCGCCGGCCCCGCCGGAACGGTAGGTATCGATCCTTAAATCCTCCGGCTTAATGTTAACTTCCACCTCGTCATCCACCACCGGCAGTACATCCACCGAGGCAAAGGAGGTGTGACGACGTCCCGCCGTATCAAAGGGGGAAATTCTGACCAGACGGTGAACACCCTTTTCACAGCGCAGGTAACCGTATGCATTGGGACCAGAAACTTGAATGGTAGCACTTTTTATTCCTGCTTCGTCGCCGGGAAGTAAGTCTAATATTTCCACCTTGAAGTTGTGGTTTTCACAGTAACGGGTATACATACGCAGAAGCATCTGGGCCCAATCCTGAGATTCGGTACCGCCGGCACCAGGGTGCAGGGCTAAGATAGCATCTCCCCGGTCATAGAAGCCGGATAGCATAACCTCCAGTTCCATTTCCTCCAGGTGCTGGGAGAGGGAATTTAGCTCGGTGCTAAATTCCTCCTCCAACAGTAGGTCCTGTTCCTCCTGGCAAAGTTCCAGCATCACTTCTAAGTCCTGTAAGGAGCCCTCCAGGGTCTTAAAGGCCCCGACTCGATCCTTTAGGGAAGCCAGCTTCTGACTGACCTTCTGGCTGTATTCTAAATTATCCCAAAAACCTTGCTGCAGCATTTCATTTTCTAGCTTGTTTATTTCCCCTTGCTGGCTGTCAATGTCAAAGGGAAACCCTCAAATCTTCGATACGCTGGCCCAGTTGTTCCAGGCTGCGCCTTACTTCTGAATCTAACATTGGTATCCACCCTTTCTTGGGTTTGGCATTACTGCCTAAGCATTCTTACCGCAGCATTTCTTATACTTCTTACCACTGCCACAGGGGCAATCATCATTTCGACCAACCTGTGCTTCTTTGCGGAAAGGTTGGCTGCCCCCCTCTTCGGCGTAACGGTTTTCTACCACCTGCCGCTGGCTTCTTTCCTGAGGAGTTGCCACATTCACCCGGAAGACATAGCGAACCACATCGTCCTGAATAGTGGCGATCATGTTATTGAACATGTCAAAGGCTTCAAATTTATATTCAATAACAGGGTTTTTGTTACCGTAAGCCCGCAGGCCAATACCTTCCCGCAGTTGGTCCATCGCGTCCAGGTGGTCCATCCACTTTTCATCTACTAAACGCAGGAGTATAATACGCTCAATTTCCCGAAGGGTTTCGCTGCCCAGTTCCTCTTCTCTCTTTTGATAGTACTCCATGGTTTTTTCCAGTAACTCTTCTTTAAGACCCTGGCGGCCTGTTTCTTCATAATCGGCAGGATCAAGCTCATGATTGGGCAGATAGAGGTTCTCGGCATACTCAAAGAGACCTGCCAGATCCCATTCTTCCTGATGCACACCTTCGGGACAGTAAATATCAATGGAGCGTCCCACTACGGCAGCAATGGTCTCGCGAATATTTTCGGCTAAATTTTCACCGACCAGCACCTTGCGTCTTTGGGCATAAATAACTTCCCGCTGCTGATTCATTACATCATCATAATCCAATACGTGCTTCCGAATGCTAAAGTTGCGGTTTTCCACCCGCTTTTGGGCAGTTTCAATGGACTTGGTGATAAGGCCATTTTCAATGGGTACATCTTCTTCCATGCCCAAACGATCCATTAAACCAGAGATATTGTCGGAACCAAAGAGACGCATGAGGTCATCTTCCAAGGCAATGTAAAACTGGCTGGAACCGGGATCACCCTGACGCCCTGCACGACCCCTCAGCTGGTTATCGATACGACGACTTTCATGCCGCTCGGTACCAATAATGTGTAGACCCCCGGATTCAACTACTTTGGTCCGCTCGCCTTCACACTGGACTCTGAATTTATCCAGTAACTGTTGATACTCTGGGGCAGTTTCATCCCCAACACCCTCTTTTTTGCGCCATTCATTACGGGCAAATATCTCTGGGTTGCCACCCAACAAAATATCTGTACCACGGCCGGCCATGTTGGTGGCAATGGTTACTGCCTTAAACCGTCCTGCCTGGGCAATGATTTCTGCCTCTTTGTCGTGGACTTTGGCGTTTAATACCTGGTGTGGTACACCTCTTCTTTTTAGCAAGCTGCTTAACAGCTCGGACTTGGCAATGGAGATGGTTCCCACCAATACAGGTTGCCCAGTGGCATGGCGGTTTACTACATCCTCCACCACAGCCTTGAATTTAGCTGTCTCGGTTTTATAAACTAAATCTGCCAGATCCTTACGAATGGTGGGTTTGTTGGTGGGGATAACCACCACATCTAAACCGTAAATTTTACGGAATTCTTCTTCCTCAGTCAAAGCGGTACCGGTCATGCCGGCCAGCTTTTTATACATACGGAAATAGTTCTGGAAGGTGATGGTGGCCAGGGTCTGGGACTCTTTCTCGATCTTAACCCCTTCCTTGGCTTCAATGGCCTGATGTAGACCATCGCTGTAACGGCGGCCAAACATAAGGCGGCCGGTAAATTCATCAACAATGACCACTTCGCCATCTCTGACCACGTAGTCCCTATCCCGATGCATTAAGCCATGGGCCTTAAGGGACTGGTTTAGGTGGTGATTGATTTCCATGTTGGCTTCGTCGTATAGGTTTTCCAGACCCAACAGCTTTTCTACCTTGTTAACCCCATCTTCGGTCAGCAGCACATTGTGGGCCTTTTCGTCTACGGTATAGTCGGTATCCTTGATCAACTTGGGCACCACTTTAGCCATGGTGTAGTAAAGCTGGGTTGGTTTGTCGGCTACCCCGGAAATGATCAAGGGTGTCCGGGCTTCGTCGATTAAGATACTGTCCACTTCGTCCACGATGGAGAAGTTTAGTTCCCTCTGTACCAACTGCTCTGGGTGCAGGGACATGTTGTCTCTCAGATAATCAAAACCAAATTCGTTGTTGGTGCCGTAGGTAATATCGGAGCCATAGGCCTGGCGGCGCTGTTCCTGGTCTAGGCCATGGACAATCAGGCCTGTGGATAAGCCTAGGAAGCGATACAGTTTGCCCATCCACTCACTGTCACGGGAGGCCAGGTAATCGTTAACGGTGATGACATGAACACCTTTACCTGTCAAGGAATTAAGATAAACTGGCAGAGTAGCCACTAAGGTTTTACCTTCACCTGTTCTCATTTCCGCAATACGGCCTTGGTGCAAGACCATACCACCGATTAGCTGAACATCATAGTGCCTCATGCCCAGCACCCGTTTGGATGCTTCGCGGCATACCGCAAAGGCTTGGGGTAAAATATCATCTAGGGTCTTACCTTTTTCCAGTAAATCTTTAAATTCAGTCGTTTTTCCACGCAATTCTTCGTCAGTCAGTTTGGCTATTTGTTCTTCTAAACCATTAATCTCATCAACCACACGTTGAAGTTTTTTTACCTCTCTGGCGTTATCGTCGAACAAATTTTTTATAAAGTTTAACAACAGTTGCCCACCTTTCAGGTTTTACCTTATTTACTAAAGGAAAGGAACCCTAAGGTTCCCTAGTAAGCAGAGAAATATAGCAAATTTATTCTACCATTCAAATTAGGCCAAAGCAAGAAACCAATAGTATAGTACCAAAATTCGTTCTATCTCTTGGTTTTCCTGCTGCTTTGTCAACAATTGGCCTTGGTAATGTTAGGTCTTTTTCCCTGAAAATACAGAAGGCACACCCCTTGGTGTGCCACTGTGTGCTTAGAATTCCGGCTCAATTAGGCCGTACTTGCCATCTTTTCTTTTATAAATGACGTTGGTTTGATCGGTCTCAGCATTGGAGAAGACAAAAAAGTCATGACCCAGCAGGTTCATCTGCATGATAGCTTCGTCCAGTGCCATGGGTTTAATGGCAAAACGCTTTGTTTTGATGATCGCAGGTGTTTCATCTTCGAAATGTTCTTCTACAACAGGTGCCCGACCACCCATATCGGCCATATTGCGACCACTTCGGCGGTTGATTTTGCCCTTGTAGCGTTCAATCTGACGCTCCATTTTTTCTACCACTAAATCCACGGAGGAATACATTTCTTCGGTTGATTCTTCGCCTCTTAAAAGCATGCCGTTTACTGGTATGGTAACCTCAATTTTATGGGAATCCCCTTCCACCACCAGTGTTGCTATGGCTTCCCCCATATTTTCTAAAAAGCGATCCAATTTACCAAGACGTTTTTCCACATATTCCCTCAGGGCGGGGGTAACTTGAATGTTCTTACCGCGAACTTGCACTTTCACAAGCACCACTCCTTTCGCAGTTTGGAAGTATCTACCTTGCTAATAGTATTCCCGAAAATCACTTAAAATCCTGCAGATTTAAAACATTTTTTTACACCAACCCTCCATGACTCACGGTCACAAACCACGGATGAAAATGATTCATCCTGCCATAGGCCATGGCCTTTCCCAAGGCTATCTTATGCTGACATCGGAGGGCTACATTCATTTTCTAAATTAGAAAACCCCCGATATCTATATACCGGGGGTAGAAGTTTCAATCCTATGTTAACGTTTGGTAACGTTAGCAGCCTGGGGACCACGGGCACCTTCAACGATGTCGAATTCAACCTCTTGACCTTCAGCTAAGCTTTTGAAACCTTCTTCTTGGATTGCGGAAAAGTGAACGAATACGTCGCCACCTTCTTCTCTTTCAATGAAGCCATAACCTTTTTCCGCATTGAACCATTTTACTTTGCCGAGCATTTACATTCCTCGCTTTCAAAATACTTTCAGGAGCCAAAAACAGACTCACGTACAAATATAATACTACTTTGAAAATTGACTGTCAACCCATGCCGCATTTTCCATATTCTGTAACAATGTCGAAAAGTTTCCTGTTGGTAACTGTTTTCCTGTGGATAATGTGGATAAGCCTGTTAATAACCCATCATTTCAGAGGTTTTTCTGTGGAAATCGATTAACAGGGGTGTTGTTTTTTGTCAAACACTGAAAATTGTTGGCATGATATTTGTAGAAGTTTCTTTGTTTACAATATTTCCCATAATTATTTGACGTAGGGTTATTTTTGGTAATCTGTCGCATATGGTGGTGTATGAAAATTATTGTAAGTTTAGGTAAGGAAAATGTTTTGGAAGAACCGTCCCCTTGCGTCAATTAGCCAGGGTGACCACGTAGATCTTCCCGGCTCCTTGGCTTTGGAGGGTTTCGGCTGCGGCTGATACGGTGGAGCCGGTGGTGAAGACATCGTCTACCAGCAGGATGTTTTGGCCTTTTATTTGGGAGGGGTCTTGGACCCGAAAGGCACCTCGTAGGTTTTCTTGGCGTTGGAGTTTGTTGAGTCCCGTTTGTGGTGCTGTTTCTACTGGTTTTATGAGGACATTCTTTAATAAAGGTTTTTGTAAGTCTCTGGCTACTTCTATGGCCAGCAGCTCTGCTTGATTAAAGCCCCGCTGCCTCATTCTCTTCGGTGACAGTGGTACGGGTAATACCCCATCGACCTTTTTTAGTTCCGGCTCCTTCATGATTAAGGTCAATAGGAACTTCCCTAACAGTGGCGTTAGGTTTTTTCTGCCTTTATATTTTAATCGGTGAATGGCTTCCCTAAAATTGCCCTCGTAGGGTCCCACTGCCCTGGCCAGCACAAAGGGTGGTCTGTTTTGTTGACATGAGACACAGGTGGTTTGGGGCCATGGGCTGGGTCTGCCGCAAATACTGCATTTTGGTGTGCTGGCCCAACTGGCTAACCATCCTTCACAGGCCGAGCAAAGCGGCTTCCTCCCGGCTGCACCACAAAGCTTGCAGCCCGGTGGCTCGGGAAAGATTAGATTTAACAAAGCCTCCCAAAAGGAAACCATGGCCATCACCTCTAGGTAATTTTTGAAATGTTTCTTTATTAGCGAAGCGTTATCCTGCTTCTTTCGTTTTTATGTTTTGGCCGGCTGATGGCTAAAAAGCTAACGGCAAAAAGCGGAGGAGCGGTAAACCGCCCCTCCCACCTCGGTTAGACTAAATCCATCTCACTAACATCGCGACTAACAATTCTGGCACCGGCCACACCGACTAGGCTGCCGCCTGGGCTGCTGAAAATGTCTTTGGCCACGATTTGTTCCATGGCGGTTTTGACCTCCGCCTCGGTTAAGTCATCTTTGGGATCAGCAACCCTTAGGGTTACTTTGCCACCGATAGCATTGACAAAAATTAGTTCCAATGTTCTACTCATGGTTTATTCCCCCTTATTGGTTGATGAGTTCAGAATCGTCCTGTCGATATACAGCCAACAGGGGACTATTCTGGAGACTGTTGAGAACTGCCGCCACATCGTAAATATCCTGATCGGTAGCAGTTACCTTAATTTTCGAGTAGCTCCGATTGACAAAAACAGGATCACCATTGTGGTTTACTCCTTGCTGGTAACGCATCTTCATACTGCAACCAAAGGGCTCTTTCAGAACAGGCATAATCTTTTCTCCTTTTTTAGGGCCGGCCCCATTTGTTTTAGCGCTTGCCGATATTCTACTGGCTTTGGGCTAAAAAGAAAAAGATTCAATTGACAGAAGTTGGCATTGAATGGATTATTAAATCGGGTACCTTTGATTATATAAAGAATAAAAAACACCGACTTTTAGCCAGTCGGTGTTCCACCTCGTCATACTACCGTAGTTATATCTGCCTTGATTTTAGTTCTTAAAGTCTGACGGTAGGCAATGGAGCGGTCCCGGCCCAATTCCTTCGCACGGGCCACAGCCTTTTCGGCCCCTTGAAAAAGCTGATCCGGGTCGTTGGTATCCTGGGGAAAGGTAGCCACCCCGATGGATACCCGCACAGGAAGTTGGGCTTTGGCTTCCCCTGGCTCTAACCGACCATCCCTCACCTCTACCCGAATTTTTTCCGCCAATTTTAGGGCAGCCGGTGTATCCAGCCCCGGTGCCAAAACCACTAATTCGCCGCCCCCATAGCGGCCAAGGATATTGGCAGGGCCGGTGACATCCCGCAGCACAGAGGCCACCAACTGAATAACTCCGTCCCCCGCGGCATGACCATAACGGGCATTTATACTACGCAGATTATCGATATCCACCAGCAGCAAGGATGCCCCGGTCTCCTCTTCTGCAGCCTTTACCATCTCCTTCACCACCAGCTTATAAAACTGTCGGTGACTCAGGAAGTTGGTCAGACGATCGGTGGCCAACAGGTGCTGGATATGGTCCGCCAACATATCACTTTTTAATACCATTGCGGCCTGCCCGCCTATTATACTAAGCAGCTGTACATGATTTTCTTCATAGGCATAGGGTTGTGACGACCCCAACACCAGTACCCCGGTTACCTCTCCCTGGGCCAACAGGGGAATTACCAGTACTGAACGATAGCAGCGAAATGGGCCGGCCTCTTCGGGGTTGCTCATTTTCCCGATATCATCAATCACAAGGGGCTCTTTACTTTGCATGACCTGCCCTATTAACCCCTCCGAGGGAGTAAAAACAAGGTTGCACAGTTCTTCCCGCTGGTCCCCCTGGGCCGCCCCGGGTAAAAACAACTGACGTTCCTGGGACCAAACTAGGATGATGGCTGCGTTAAAACCCACAACGCATCGACATTCCTGCAAAAGCTCGTCAAAGAAGTTCGCCGGGTGATTACTGTCCCGCAGCCTTTTAGCCACCTGGAACAGTGCTGTTAGGTCACGGTTTGATAATTCCAGCTGAACATATTTTTTTAGAATGATTTGAAAGGCTACTGCCGGCAGGAAAAAAAGCACTGCCCAAAGAATGCCGGAGGTTTCATAAAGCTTGGCCAGTAAGGCACCGTAGGGTACCGTAAGAACGTAGGTATAGCTATCCCAGCGCAGGGCATCCCAGCCGAAAAGGCCAGGGTGATCCCTACGTCCGGGCAGCAGGTAAAGATAAATCAGGAGGTGATTTATGCCGAAATATACCAATGTGAAGAGGACAATGGCCAGTAACTCTCCAATCATTAACTGGATAGCAAAGTTGGCGGCAGCCACTGCCAAAACATGCTGGGCTGCATTAAATAATGTGGTGCGCAGGGGATTGCCCCGATTGGCAATGCCCAACCCAATAACTAAAATAAGGCCGATAACCCAAGCCGCAGCAACACCGCCGCCAATAAGCTGGGTGGCCAACACAATGACATAGGTACCCGAAAGATAGCCTTGGGAAAAGGGTACTGCCAACCATTCAGCCAAAATTCCCAGTACAATGAGGGCAGCCAGTGTCCCAATATGGTCAAAGTTAAGCTGTGGAAAGGTCTTCCACAGCCAAACAGCACTTAGTAAAATGATTGTCCATGTATATAATAAACTAAAAACTCCTTGCTTGGAGATAGTCATCACCACCTTGTTTCTGTTGCATTTATTCGACAAGAAATGGTAATTTACCTCCAACCCTGGCAGAAAAATACACGAAAAACCTTCTCCGCCAGCAAACCCTGGGGAAGCATCCTCAGATCCACCAACCAAACCAGGGCATTATGGCAGTGCAGCAGACCGGTTTGCAAGGCCTCATCCGGCTTATCCCCCCTTGGGCCCTGGGGCAGGGATACCAGGCGATAGGAGTATTTTTTTTGTAGGTTACTTAATATTTTGTTTGTATCATCGGTGGAACCATCGTCCACCACCACCAGTTCTAATTCCACCCACTGTTTTTTGCGCCAGTTATTCATTCTACGGATCAGATACTCCAGATCCTGGGCCCGGTCACGAATAACCACCAACATACTCACCGGCGGCCCTGGTTCTGCACGGAAAAAGCGCAGCAGATCCTGCACCAGGTAATAGACCCCATAACAAGCCAGCACTAAAATGATCATGGACCCAATAACTGTCCACATAAAAACACCCCCTGTGTCCCTAGAGTATGTCTGGACCAGCTAAGGGGGTGCATTTTTTAATGGAGTTATACCCCGGCAATAATAACCAACACCAGCAAGTGAAATATTTGATCATTCATTATTTTTAACCAAAGGATATCTGGTGATTTGTTGATTTTTGTAATCCACCAATTAGAGAAAGTCCTTTGGTCTAGAATCAGGTGAGAGAAAAATATCAGGGCCACTTCGATTGGCTTTATCCCTCCGACAGGAAGGGAGCAGGCAAAGACTGCCCCGGTATAAACCAGGCTATGGATGGTTAATGGAAAAATTTTTGTTGCCTTATTTTCCGCCATCCACCGGGTCTGTAATAAATAGTCCCCCACCAGGTGACCGATCAGCAACCACTCGAATAGGTTCATATCGTTATCCCTTCTTCATTTCACTTAAAAAGACTGCCGCCAAAACCGGGTCGAACTGACTCCCGGTACAACGGATTATTTCTTGCAATGCCGCTTCTTTGGATAATCCCTTACGGTAGGGTCTATCGGTGGTCATGGCATCAAAGGTGTCAGCAATGGCCATAATCCTAGCCGACAGGGGAATGTCTTCTCCACGGATTCCTCGGGGATAGCCCTTTCCATCATACCTTTCATGGTGGCAGGCTGCTCCTAAGGCTATTTCCTTCACTAGATGGGCTGGCTCAATACTTTGCAGAATTTCCTGACCAATATCCGTATGTTTCTTCATGGTCACAAATTCTTCGTTATCCAGTGGGGCCTCTTTAAGCAGGATATTATCCCGGATGCCTATTTTGCCGATATCGTGCAGAAATGCCGCCCTTTCCAAGGTATCCAGTTCCTTTGGCGACAACCCTATGGCCCTGGCAATCTTCAGACTGTATTGGCTAACCCTTTCCGAATGGCCCCTGGTATAGGGGTCTCTGGCATCAATGGCTGAGGCCAGGGTTGCCAAGAAACTTTTAAACATGGTCTTTAGGTCTGTATAAAGGCGACTGTTTTCAATGGCAATGCCAATAACCCCGGCTAGGGCTTCGCATAAACTTAGATCATCTTCGTTGAACAACTTGCCATCAAGCTTATTGACCAGTTGCAGACAGCCAATGCTGGATGTTTGGGTCAGCAGCGGTACACAAAGCAAGGAACGGGTCACAAAACCTGTGGACTGGTCAAAACGCTCGGCCCAGCGTGGGTCGTTAAGGACATCGGCAATCATTTGTGATTTCCCCTGGGCGGTTACCCAACCAGCCATCCCCTCACCAATTTTTAATTTGAGTCCCTTGAGGCCATCTGCCCTGGGTCCCTTAGCTAATACTGGTTCGATGTATTCATTGGTATGATTATCATTTAGCCATAGGGTCCCTGCCTCTGCATTCGTTACCTGCATAGCCTGGGTTAGGGCCTGATCCAGTACCTCTTCGAGATTTAAAGAAGCCTGCAAGGATTTGGCAATTTCCCAGAGGGCTTCTAAGTGTTGTTGTCTAGTCTTAAGCGAGTGATCACTCATTTTCTATTCCTCATTCCCATACACTTTCAGAATTGTTAATATTTTAACTGAAATAGCAAGGAAAATGAACCAATGAACTAGAATATTTTGTTAATTTTTATATATTTAGGCTGGAAAGGATGTTTAACTTGGACTTGGATAAAAAGGTCAGTTATAAAAATCTTAATCGTAAACTGTTCATCCCGTTATTCTTATTTATTTTAGTTGAACTTGTCGTCACCATGGGTTTTATGGGTCGACTGGAAATGAATATTTATGATGCCTGGTTTCGGCTAAAGGGTCAGCAACAGCCAGGGGAGCAGGTTGTTGTTGTGGCCGTTGATGAGGCTTCAATTAATAAAATAGGTCCCCTGGCCTGGCCTCGATCGGTACACGCCAAGCTTCTGGAAGGCTTAAAGGAGGCCAAGGTGGTTGGCTTTGATATGGTCTTTGACTCACCCAGTTCGGCTGCCGAAGACCAGGCCTTTGCAGAGTCAATTACCCGTCATGGCAAGGTGGTTTTGGCCGGTTCATTTACCTATGCCAAGGATGATCTTGGTCATCTGGAGCAAAGACTTTTGACACCACATCCATATTTTATGTCTGCCGGATTAGCTGGACTCGGGTTTGCTAATACACCCACTGACCCAGATCAAGTGATCCGCAGGGCAACCCTGGTAGATGTCAATACCTTTGATATACCCTTTCCGTCCTTTGGTATGGCCGTGGCCCTGGTGGCCCAGGACATTGATCCCCGGGATATCCAACTTGCCAACAATCAGCTTATGGTTGGCAAAAACAACATACCCATTGATAACTCCAACCGGGCCCTGGTAAATTTCTGGGGTCCTCGTGGGGCCTTCACCACCATTAGCTACGTTGATGTATTGGGGGGGAAAGTTGCCGCATCCTTTTTCAAGGATAAAATCGTCTTGATCGGTGATACCACAGCAATGGGTCATGATGAATGGCCTACACCTTTTACCACCACCAACATGGTGTTAAGTGGTTCCCTGCCAACACCGGGAGTGGAGATCCATGCTTCCACTGTAAATAGTTTTATGACAAACCGTTGGTTCCGGCAAACTTCACCCTTTATTAATATTATTTTTCTTGCCCTAGCTGGTTTCGCCACCTCTTTCCTGGTGGCCGGCCGCGGACCCTGGAAGGGTCTATTGGGTACATTATTTTTAGTGGCTATTGCGGTGGCCGTTGTATTTCTGTCATGGCAGGCCCATTGGTGGGTTAATTTAGCCGCTCCTATTGTTTTGATATTTTTAACCTACGCCGCAACCACCGCCACAGACTTTATGCAGGCTGAAATGGCCCGCCGCAAAACCAAGGCTATGTTTAGCCGCTACCTGTCCCCGGATGTGGTCAATGAGTTAATGCAAAGCCCCGATCAAGTATCTCTCGGGGGTAAAAGGCAGGAGCTTACCATTATGTTTTGTGACATCCGGGGCTTTACTGCCTATAGCGAAGGAAAGGCCCCGGAAGAGGTGGTAAGCCGCTTAAATGAATACCTCACAGCCATCACCCATGTTATTTTTCGCCATGGGGGTATGCTGGATAAATACCTGGGTGACGGTTTGATGGCGATTTTTGGCGCGCCGGTCTTTTATGAGGATCATATTGAGCGGGCCATCCGGGCCTCAGTGGAAATTCAAAAAGCCATTGGCAACCTTAATCAAAAGTGGACTGCCCAGGGTACCCCTGCATTAAATGTGGGGGTAGGTATTAACTCCGGCAGTGTGCTGGTGGGCAATGTCGGCAGTCCCGAGCGCATGGATTATACGGTGATCGGCGAAGATGTCAACCTGGCTTCCCGGGTGGAGGGCTTGACGAAGAATTTTGGTACTTTGATTGTGATTAGTGAGAGGTCGGTGCAAAAACTGCCTGATAACTGTGAGCTTAGGTCGTCGTTGGAGTTCTTGGGTCAGGCAGAAGTGAAAGGTTTTACGCTTCCCATTGGTGTTTACACGGTAGTTCCCCATGCCGCAAGCGGCACTGGCAGAGAATGAAAGCTTCGTGTCAATAACCCCGTCCCTTGTCACCCATTAAATAAAGAGACTGTTGCGCGAGAACCTCAAGGTTCATTGTGCAACAGTCTCTATTACATTTCCTTATAATTATGTCCTACTGGTTTCTGTTCACCGTCACGACTGGATATATTCAATCGGCGTATACGTGGCTGGTTCCTCCATGTAGACCCAGTAACCCCGACCAAGTTCCATATACTGCCTACCCTCAGAGCCAGGAGCATATACCCAATAATCCTGGCCACCGAAACCCGGGCTTATGATCATGCGGTATTTACCCTCGATACTGGACAGGACTTCTTCTACTTCTATTTTATCCGGTCCAAAGTTGCCAGTAATGGTTGGGCCTATCAGGTTCCAACCAGATTTCAGGTTTCTGCTTGGAGGGGCTGGTACACTTTGGGCAATGAAATGAGCCGCAGAGTCATCCTTCATTTTGACATAAATGGCTGTTAATGATTCAAGTCCAAACTCACAGCCTTCTTCAATATACCATTTGCCATCATTGCCCAGATCAATCTGCTTCCTGTACCCTCCATCATAGGTAACGATCATGTCTATTTTTTCTGGATCCTCTATAATTTGATTTAGGGTATCATAGGCTAAAGTCACCGGGGTGGATAAAGTGTTCCAGCCTTTCAATAGTTCCGTGCAGAGAACGGCTTCTTGAACTACATTTACTTCTCCATAATCACCATAGATATTTTCTGCGTTTTCTCCGTCTACGCTAGCCTCGATCGAAATTACACCTCTCTGAGCAGGAATATCTAGAACTACTTGTACACCATGGTAGTCTGCCGGTATTTGGACAATATCGTAACCCCCCAAACCACCTTCAAACCACAGTTTAACATCAATATCCCTTTTTGCCCGTACAGGATGACCTTGGCTGTCTGTCAGAACCACAATAAATGGCAGACTTTCCCCAGGCTCAACCACAACAGACTCCTGGGTTGTATCGCCCGGCTCCCCATTCAATGGGAAGTAAACGACCAGGTGTTCCGCTTGCTCCAGGTTAATTTTCAGTTCTCCTTCAATTGTCTGATCATCTTCGAGGGTAGCTGAAGCTTCAATTATAGCCGTTCCACTGCCTTCAGCTTTAAAGTAAATTTTCTCCTTCACACATCCAGCAGGAATTACCACTTCATTGGTAGGTTCTCCCTCATACCAGGGGGAGCTGTTATTAACCGTGACTTGGTTATAGAATTTTACCCCTTCCGTCTCGTCTCCAGCGGAAAGACTAACAATTAAATCCTCACTCTGAGGGATCAGATTACAACTTACTTCCATTGGGAATATGGTTCCGGCGGGCAAGCCCTCCTGCAAATCTTCTTCTGAACAGTAAATCCGCCACCGATTGCTATCCCCACTGTCACGGTTGGCAATGAATAACTCACTCCCTGGTTCTTGACTAGCATATGGTTCTTCATAGTAACTATGACCGATCAATCTTAGTGATAATGGGCTTGCATCACCATTTTCTGTAAAAACCACAGTAATACTGCTTTCTTCGATTCCCTCACTTCCAACTGGCTTTGCAGTTATAGTAACTTCCCCCGGTGAGTCATTTTGATAGTAGAAGAACTTTTTAATATCTGTTACTTGGAAAACCAATTCACTAATTTCAATATCTGGGTCCACCGAAAATACTCCCCCACGTGTTGACTGAAGGCTTACCGTTAGGGAAAGGGAATCACTGAGGGAATGTACTAAATTACCATACTGATCCTGTAACTGTGCATAAAGCCCAATTGCCTGGCCAGCAGGTATATTGGTGCTACCAATACATATTAATGAAACTTTTTTTGTTTCAGCGGGATAAATTTTGAGCAAATTGGTAACTGGATCTAGATTGCCTCCACTACAGATTATTTGTACAGCATCCCCCTCGGGGCTGACCTTAGTATTACAATAATAAAATACAACGCCACTTTCTCCTGCCGGAATTACTACGCTGGTTATTTCTGTTTCTGTAGCATTTTCATTTTCATCGGCCCCAAGAAACTTTCCACCAACATGATAACCATAACGATCCTTAGCTTCTAACTGAACGGTTAGTTCTTCCTCCTGCTCCACCAGGTTGTCATCTTGATCTACAATTTCCAAGATCATTTTTTCAGGTTGGCCGGCTACAGTCTCATTAGAACAACAAAGCTTAAATATCCCCGCAAGTACCGGTGGGAAAATCTCCACTGTAGCTACTGCCCCACTGTCATCATTGATACCAACCAACCCAAAGAAGAATTGGTTATTATGAGATTCACCGTTAGGATTTATTATCCCGGGTATACTTAGGGATATTTTCTTACCAGCAGCGATATCTGATGTAATCGTTACGTTAAAGATAGTATCATATTTTTCAACTAAACCGGTATAGTCTACATCATCTACTGTTAACTTAACCTTAGCCTTATCCACATTACTTATATTAAACTCTGGATAGATATTGATATAAACAACATCCCCTTCATTAATACCAATATCCGTGCTAAATTTCAGGGTGTAATTTGATTCTTCATTTACCGATGGATTATCTGCCGTTACTTCAAGCTCAGTGACTACTGGCATCTGTACTGTTCCACCATCGCTAACAATTACTTTCACCTTCGCCACTAAACCCGCCGGATTATTTACCTCACTTGGAAGGTTCAAGGTGCCTGCAAATGCATAGGCACCTGGGGCGTAACCATTGTAGGTCGGGGTTCCTTGATCCCAGGTTATTTCCAGTGTTCGGTAAGTTCCATCGCTTAGGCTGACCTCTACTTCTTCCGGTAACCCCAGGTTCTCTTGTGCTGTTCCATACTCAACAGGTATTTCTTGGATGATACTTACTGCTGCAATTTCAACTTTCTGAGGTTGAGGCACAGGCATTACTGTGACTTTTACACTTGCCTTTATTCTCTGGGGATTAGTGATTCCTTGTGGTAAGTTCAAGGTGCCTGCAAATTCATAGGTGCCTGCGGTATTTCCATTGTAGGTCGGGGTTCCTTGATCCCAGATCACTTCCACTATCTGGCTAATACCGTTGCTCAGGGTGATTCCTACTTGTGGTGGCAGCCCTAAACTCCCAAGCATTGTTCCATTGGCTACAGTTAAGTCACTTAGGGAAGCCACTGTTTGAATTTGAATTTCCGGAGCTAAAACTATGACTTTTACCTTCGCCTTTAATCCCTCTGGGTTTTTAATCTCTTTAGGAATGTTTAAGGTTCCTTGGAATGCATAGGTTCCTGCGGTTTTTCCGTCATAGGCAGGTGTACCTTGATCCCAAGTTACTCCTGCTGTCTGCTTGGTACCGTTGCCCAGGCTGATTTCTACTTGTGCCGGCAAGTCTAACTTATCTAACGTTGTTCCATAAGCCACGGTTATGCTGTTAATATTACTGATGCCGATGACTGAATGTTCCTGGGACAATACGGTTACCTTTATCTCTGCCTTTAAATTGTCGGGGTTCCTCACTCCCCCAGAAAGACTTAGGGTTCCCCGGAATTCATAAACTCCGGCCTGAGTACCATCGTAGGCAGGTGTTCCCTGATCCCAAGTTACTCCTGCTGTCTGCTTGGTGCCGTTGCTCAGGCTGATTTCTACTTGTGTCGGCAAGTCTAACTTATCTAACGTTGTTCCATAAGCCACGGTTATGCTGCTAATCTTACTGATGCCGATGGCTGAGGAGCTTCCGCCGCCCCCGCCGCCGCCTCCACCAGTACTAGATGATTGTTGCGATGCTGATTGGCCCGAGTTTGCAGGCTGAGATGGTGCGGCAGCTCTAATTAGGTTTGCTATACTGTCAGGAACTCTGCCATTAAATATACTCCCATAAGCATTTACCACGTTATTAAAAGTTTGCGGCTGATTTTGTAAAGTTGGTTGCGGTGGTTGCTGTACTGGTTGATTAACTGGTTGCTGTCCCAGCAGTGGCTGCGCTGACGGAGCAGCCACTGCTGGCGGTGGTGGAACTTGCTGTTCTCTATGGGCATCAATGTCATTGGCCCTTTCCAAAGCCCATTGGGTCAAGTTGCCCCATTGTCCAACTTGCGCTTGGGACATGGGTACCGGTGGAGCAGGTGGTTGAGTAGCTCCAGTCACCGCGGTGCTTTGGCCCGGAGCCAGATTTACGGTTTGACCTCCAGCAGTTACCTGCCCTTCCCCTTGTAATAGGTTAGTTGTGGAACGACCATCCCCGGATACGGCGTTCCCCCAGAAGGTACCCCGGATAGCACAGACTGACCAAGGCATATCCACCTGGACACGTGCCTTTTTGGCCTGGGCTTGCTGGTACCAAGGTAAATCTTGGCCTTTTGTTTCAGTACCTGAGGTGGTACTTTGCTGGGCCTTTGCCACTAAACCAGAAAGAAATTCCTTTACATCCTCCTCATTGGCACTGGCTACCCTTGGATAATTGGCTAAACCGGCAGCAATGGCCTGACTGCTTTGATCCGTCTGGGAATCCCCCAGGGTGGCTAGGGCACCAAATAAATTTCCTTGTTTTAGATTTAGGGCCAACCAATCCACGGCGATGCCCTGGGTACCTGAACTTGCTATATAGGTACGGCCCCTTGCTTCTTTAATTTCTACTTCACTGTTTTCCATCAGACGTAAGCCGGTACCATCAGGAAATGTGATTTCAGCATCACAATTAGATCCGATTTTTATCACTTGTCCGGTTCCTATGCTGGTTGTACTTGTGACCTTTGTCTCTTTGTCCTTACCATTAATTACTGTGACTGTTCCCTTCAGTACTTTTAAATTACCCTTTAAATCTGTCCGATACAAGTTAGGATCCTTGGTTAATAAAATCCCCAGTACCCTGGCCAAATCTCCTCTGGTAAGAGGTGCATCAGGCAGAAACTGTTTTTTATCCGCAGACAGTCCCACCATGCCGGCAGCCAATCCTACGGCTACGGGACGTGCCGCCCAGTGATTAGGCCCCAGATCTTCCAGGGCAGGTAGTGCTACCTGGGGATCCGGTTGTTTTGACAGCCGTAAAAACAGAGTGATCCCTTCGGCCCTGGTAAGAAAGGCATTGGGACGAAAGGTATTGTCAGGATAACCGCTGATCAGTCCGGCCGCCGCCGCCGCTTCAATACTAGCCGCCGCCCAGTGGTGAGAGTGTACATCCGCAAACCGCGTTGCCCCGGTCACGGCATTTACTTTAGCCGCACGGACTAATAAGGCAGCAGCTTCCGCACGGGTTAAACCGTCATTGGGGCGAAAGGTGCCATCAGGAAAACCTCGGATTAGGTCCTGGTTAGCAAGGTAGTTGATAAACAATGTGTTATTATAGTCAGCGGTTACATCTGAAAATAAAGAGTCATTCCCCGTTGTATTTGCGAAAGCTGTTAAACTGCCAATGAACATCAAAGAAACCAATACTCCGATTAAAATGGATATTCGCGTTGTATTTTTCACAATTCCCCCCCTCACTCATGGTTACTTTACTGCTTTTTATATAAATTATAACTTCCTAAATTTTTCGGCATTTTTTTTAAAAACTTGAAATGAAATAGTACTCTGATCACAATAATTTTCACTTCATCTGACGTCCTAGGGGAAAATAGATCAGGAAAGTGGTTCCTGTGGGAGCGGATTCTACTTGAATAAAGGCATGATGCCTAGCAGCAATACTGTAACAGACGGCCAACCCTAATCCGGTGCCCTGGTCTTTGGTACTAAAGAAGGGTGTTCCCATCCTTTCAAGCACCTCCGGCTTAATGAACATCCCTTGGTCCTGTATGGCTAAAACAATCTCCCTATGCTGCATAAATGTTTTTATCGTTAACACTCCACCAGTTGGCATGGCTTCCAATCCATTTTGGGACAGCTGCAAAATTAGCTTGCTAATTTCCTGCTTGTTTAAAAACAGGTCCGGTATTACGCACATCTCAAAGGCCACGTCTGAGTTAAAATCTCTGGCCTTAGCTATAATTTGAGATGACAGCTCTTTTAGGATAACATTCAAATTCTGTAATTTTAAATTCACTACAATTGTTGGGTCCAATAAAAGCGCCTCAGTAATTATAAAATTTACTCTATCCAGCTCCTTAATCATTATGCCAAAATCCGTCTCCAAATCCGGGTGTTCCCTTTTTTTCATAAGAAATTGCAGCAGCCCTCGAACAGTGGTCATGGGATTACGAATTTCATGAGCAATGCCCGCAGTCAGTTCCCCTGTTAACTTTATTTTTTCTAAATGTTTGTTATGTTTTATTGCGTCGTTATGCTCCACCTGCTCTTCCATCATTCGCTTCATGGTCATCCTCAAAGTCCCCTCCAAAATTTGTAAATAATACTTAATCATATTTTCATTTCGAAACACTGTCAAGTATTTTGATTTCATTATGAAAGGTTTGCTTGAATTAGAAAAACCCCCGATTATAATTTATTCGAGGTGTATTATGTGGGGACTTTTAGAAACAGAATGAGGGAGTTAAGGGAAAGTCACAATCTTACCCAGCAGACTTTGGCCGAAGCATTAAATGTTGGCAAGTCGGCCATTGCCCTCTATGAGACAGAAAAGCGTCAGCCGGACCCAGATACTTTAAAAAAACTAGCTCAGTTTTTTGGTTGCAGTATTGATTATTTGTTGGGGCTTAGTGATGACTACCAAGGAAATACTCCCCTTCATTCAACTACTCCCACCTTACCAGAGGACATGCTGTCCTTTGTTTCTGATAGGAATAATCATAAACTGATTAAAATAATCCAAACCATTAAAACCCAAGGTTATTCAAATGAGGTTATTGAAGAATGGTTGCTTTCTTTGAGTACTACCCTTAATTTAATCAAGAGTTCCTATCAAACAGATAAAATGTTGGTACAAGAAACAAAAGAAAAATACAAGAAAAAGAGCACTTCGTCCTAGGCGCCGTGCTCTTTTTGACTCCTTTAGGGTACGGTCCCAATTTTTATTGACAATCTCCTTAGAAAAAAGCACCCCCTTTACACAGGAAGTGCTTTAACATGAAACCTATCCTATTTTAATCCAGCCTCTGCCCGTAGAATCTCAGCCTTATCCGTCCGCTCCCAAGGGAGGTCGAGATCCAGACGGCCGAAGTGACCGTAAGCGGCGGTTTGTTTGTAAATGGGGCGACGGAGGTCTAGGGATTTGATGATGCCAGCGGGACGCAGGTCGAAGTTTTTGTTGATTAGGTCGCTGATAACTTCGTCGCTTACTGCACCGGTCCCAAAGGTTTGCACCCTTACAGATACGGGACGGGCTACGCCGATGGCGTAGGCCAGTTGTACTTCGCATCTCTTGGCAAGACCAGCAGCCACTACGTTTTTGGCCACGTAACGGGCAGCGTAGGCTGCGGAGCGGTCTACCTTGGTGGGATCTTTGCCGGAGAAAGCACCGCCGCCGTGACGGGCCCTGCCGCCATAAGTGTCTACAATAATTTTACGCCCGGTGAGACCGGCATCGCCGTGGGGTCCGCCGATGACGAAGCGGCCGGTGGGGTTGATCAGGAAACGGGTTTTCTCATCAACTAATTCGGCCGGCAGTACAGGTAGGGCTACTTTTTCTATCATATCCTGCCGAATGGTTTCCAGCTCAACTTCTGGATGGTGTTGGGTGGAAATGACGACTGTGTCAATCCGGGCAGGTTTGTCATCTTCGTATTCCACTGTAACCTGGGTTTTACCATCGGGACGTAAGTAGTCCAGCAGGCCAGACTTACGAACCTCTGCCAAACGACGGGCTATGGTGTGGGCCAGGGAGATGGGCAGGGGCATTAATTCGGGTGTTTCATCGGTGGCATAACCAAACATCATGCCTTGGTCACCGGCACCAATGGCCTCAATTTCTGCCTCGCTTATTTCACCTGTTTTAGCTTCCAGGGCCTTGTCTACACCCATGGCAATATCCGGGGATTGTTCATCGATAGCAGTTAGCACTGCACAGGTGTCCCCATCAAAACCGTATTTAGCACGGGTATAGCCAATTTCTAAAACCGTCTCCCGCACAACTTTGGGGATATCTACATAGCACTGGCAGGATATTTCTCCTCCCACCAGCACGAGTCCGGTAGTGACAAAGGTTTCGCAGGCTACCCGGGCCAGCGGATCTCTGGCCAGAATAGAATCTAAGATAGCATCCGAAATTTGGTCGGCCACTTTATCTGGATGGCCTTCAGTTACGGATTCAGAAGTAAAAAGTTTTCTGCTCAATGGAATACCTCCCTCTATAACTTTTCCCGCTCCCATCAAAAATAAACAAACCCCTCCGGAACGGAGAGGTTATATTTTCCCAGCCTTCCTCAATCACCTCATCTGTCAGGAATAACCTTCCCGCAGGACTTGGCACCTTACGTGAGGTTGCCGGGTTTCATCGGGCCAGTCCCTCCACCTCTCTTGATGAGCACGAACATTAGCAAAATTGCCAGATTAATTTTAGCAAAGCAGACACATTGTGTCAAATAAAATCTATTAAACCTAGTGTCATCCTAAGCGATAACGTAAAATGACATAGGTGATGGTTTAAAGCTCATTGCTGCCATTTTCGGTATGGGAACTATCCACGGGCTGTAAATCCACCAACACCGTGTCAACACCAAATTTTTTAACTAGGTTCCAGGGGATTACCATATCCCGCCCAGACCTTACCAGGCCAAAATAGCGTCGGGGAGCCTCCAGCACAATGGCCACTACACTGCCTGTTTCCGGTTCTATATGCAGGTCCTTCACCGGACCCAGTTTAGCTCCATCTTTTAAGTTAACAACATCTTTAGCAGATAGCTGGGTTGCTTTAATCATAGCTAGCACCTCCTAGCCCTATGCTATGCGCTAACAGATGCATTGGTGCGTCAACTTAATCTCGGGAGGTGCGTAATTTGCTAAGAAATTTTCCCGCATAGCTGGTGATCATCTTGGCCTCATCCATACGCAATAGGAAAACTGCTAATACAAAGACCAGTAAGGCCGCCGCAATGCTCGCTCCCACTTGAACCGCCAAGCCCAATGTTCCATAGGCAGCAAAGACCCCAGCCCCGGTGACATTTACACCCCAGGCCACAGCCGCCATGGCCGTGGTGGCTAAAGCAGTTTGCCAGAGAAAAGTTAGGGCACTGGCATTCCACAGGCCGGGAATCCTTTTATTAAGAAACCAAGTCAACATCACTGTGTTAATTAGGGAAGCAATGGAGTTGGCCAGGGCCAAACCGCCGTGCTTCAAGGGACCAATCAGCAAGAGACTAAAGGCCAGGTTTATTGCCACCGTGACAGCCATTAATTTAACCGGTGTTCTTGTATCCTGCTGGGCATAAAAGGCCCTGGTTAAGATAATGTTGGCTGCCTGTCCAACCAGCCCGATGCCATAGAAAAACAGGGCCATGGCTGTCATTTCGGTGGCCTTGGGGCCAAATTGGCCGTGTTCAAAGAGCAGTTTAATTACCGGGGTAGCCAGTACCATCAGGCCCACACCGGCAGGTAAGGCAAAGAGGATTACCATGCGAATGGCCCGAAGCACTGTTTCCGCCAATTCCTGTTGTTTACCCTGGGCTGCCAGGGTGGTAATGGTTGGATAAAAGGCGGTACCAATGGCCAGGACAAAAAAGGTAATGGGCATTAGAATAATGCGGTTGGCGTAGTTTAAGGCTGAAATACTGCCTTCTGCCAGGCCTGAGGCCAAGACCCGGTCAATGATCAGGTAAATCTGATTGAGTGAGGTTCCGATGGCCACCGGCATAACCAAATAGAGAACCTTCTTGACGCCGGGATGATGACGATCCAAGGTAAAGCGGAACTTAAAACCAACTTTTTTCAGCTTGGGCACCTGCATCAATGCCGCCAGCACAAAACCCAAGACCGTTCCGGCGGCTAAGCCATCAATACCATAAATACCACCCAGGGTCAGGGCAGAAATGATAATGGTCAAGTTGGTCACGCTGACACTAAGGGCAGGAATGCCGAAGACCTGATTGGCATTGAGCAGCCCTTGGAAGACGGTGGATAGGCCATAAAATACCAGAATTGGCAGCATAATTACCGTTAGGCGGCTGGCTAAACTGGCGGTTTCTGCGCTTAGGCCAGGGGCAGTCAATTTAACCAATAGGGGGGCGGCAAAGATGCCCCCAACGGTAACGATGGTGAAGATAATTATGACCATGGTAATCACTGTGTTAAAGAGCCGCCAGGCCTCTTCCCTTTGACCTTTGGCAGCATATTCGCTAAATACAGGTACCACAACGGTGGCCAATGCTCCAATGACAATGGCGAAAACCGCATTGGGAATATTGTAAGCCACCACGTAGGCATCGGTAACATTGGTGGCACCAAACATATAGGCTATGACCTGCTCCCGCACAAATCCTAAAATCCGTGAGAGTAGGTTTATGACTGCCACCACCAGGGTGGCCCGGGCAATCATCTTTCCAGTGGACAAAATATAAAACCTCCCGCGTCATAAATACAACAAGAGTAGTATATTCTACTTCCCCTCCCCATATCCTGCAGTCTTCGACAAACAGGGGAATAAAAAAGAGGTGTCGCTGGCTACCGAAAAGTAGTATTGCGACACTCCCCTGTTCAAGATCCTTCGCTATCGCTCAGGATGAAACATTGTTTGTGGTGCCATGGCCCATGACCGACCCCCAAGGGATACCCTAAGCCAAAAAAGCTGATGGCTATTTATTATTTGCTTTATAATTGATCAACCGCACCATAACCGTGGCGGCTTCGGCTCTGGTGGTAAGGGCTTTGGGGGCGAATTTACCGCTATCCTGTCCCCGCATAAGGCCCTCTTGAACAATGATGGAGACAGAATTTTGAGCCCAGGGGGAGACGGAGGTGACATCTGTAAACTGCGCTAAAAAAGTATCTCCGCTGGGTAAGGGCTTATTGTTGTTAAAACGCATGGCCCTTACCAGCATGGCCGCCATTTGCTCTCTGGTGATGGGATCGTTGGGGCCGAATAGCTCATTACTGTAGCCTGCCACGAGGCCCATCTGCACGGCGGCACCCACTGCATCGGCACACCAGTAGTTAAGTGGAATGTCTTTAAACTTAACTCCCCCAGCACTTTCCGTCAAACCTAGGGCCCGCACCAACATGACAGTAAATTGACCTCTGGTCACAGTTTCATTGGGTCCAAAGGTGTCGGGGGTTAAACCCCGTACCACATGACGGGCAGCCATAATTTCGATATCGTTTCTGGCCCAATGCTTAGCTATGTCGTTAAAAACTCGGCTGGCTTCTAGGATTGCAAAGGACCCTAAGCGGTTGGTACTAAAAACTGCCTGTCCGGTATCCGGATTGTAGTCGGTACTGATAAATTCCCAATAACGCAGCATTTCATTAAATCGGTACGATCCCAGCTTGTTGATATCCAGACCAGCGGTGGAGCCAATGGGTGACGTAATGGTTATTTTAATCGGGTTTATGGAATTACTGATGGTTAGTTGGTTACCATCGGGCCACACAATGGTTGTACGAATATCCACTAGTTTACCCACCGCCCTTAGATACATATGGGCATCCTGGGCAGGCAGGGACTGTTCTCCCACAGACCACAAGGACACCTTGATCTGCAATTGGGCTCCCCTTTGATCATTGATCAACCTTTTAAATTCTGTAAAGGGTATTTCCACCGTCAGACCAGGAAATTTCATTTCCACCGGTCGGCCATTTTCAACAAGGTCTGCGGCCAGCCCAGCTCCAAAGGCCAGAATCAGGGGCTTGTCCTTGACACCATCAGCAATAGGTGCCGTTAGGGCCACCTTGCCGGTATTTTTGGATATCAGTATGGCAGTTTTGACTTCTTGATCCGAAAGAGCTGATGCCAAATAAGGTGAATCCTTGGGCAATTCCTTTATGTCAATCCGCCATATTTTACCATTGATTGGATTGATGGTCAGCTGGACCTCGGCCTCCAGAGGTAGTTCTGCCCATTGAATTTCATGTTCCCCCACATAGATTTTAGCTTCGTCATAGAGACTCCAGCGGGTACCATCAAGGATAACCAGTTGATTATTTCCTTCTTTGGACTGGACTTTACTAGTCAAAGTCGCATAGACCGCATCGATATGGCTAACCTGACCTTCTCCATTATAGGTTAAGTAGCATTCCGCCCCCGGTGGGATTTCCTCGGGTTTGACATTTTTTTGTTCATCACTGCTCACCAATCTTATACTGGTTTGGGAACTTACTTTTATGCTTTCGCCATCGGTAAAGCTTAACTGCTTGTCTTTAACTTCTTTTAAGGTGCCCTGGGAGGGCAATGTGCCGTATACCAATGCAAAGGGTTGTGGACCTTTAGAAACATTTTGTGCTGTGACTTCCAGTGTATAGATCGCACCCTTTTGGGTTTGTTCAATAATAACCTCTTCGGTATTATTTAATCGATCACCATTGATATAGCCATTGCCCCAGTATATTTCTTTGCCGTCCGGTCCAGTAATCTTTAAGTCTAGGTCATTGACTAGATCTTTACCTAACCCTGGGGTTTTGGGGTAATCGGTATAGACTAATACCGCTTTCATTGGTTTGCCATTGCCGGTATAGGTATAAGTTGCTTTTTCGCCGGTGCTTAGACCTTGTCCCTCCAGGTTTTTAAGATCAGCCTTTTCCAGGGCAATCAACGTTCGCTCGATATTCACCCTGCCAAAACCTTGATCATTTGCCGATACCCCCTTCAGCCAACGCGTACCGAAGATCAGCAGTGCCTTGATCCTGGCGGCACTGGGAGCTTGCCCCTGCTGTACTAGGTATTGCCGCAGCAGGGCTAAAGAACCAGCGGTCAGGGCAGTGGACATGCTGGTGCCGCTCATATAACTATAGTTTTGGTTGTAAATACCGATGTAGTTGTCCTCCGGTCCTGATTGGCTTTTCCTGGTGGATAAGATCCAGGTTCCCGGTGCCAAAACCTCCGGTTTAATACGCCCATCCAGGGTGCCCCGACTGCTAAAGCCTGCTACCTGGTCCGGGTTGTCCGACGTGGTATCCACATTGCGGATTCCTTCGGTGGATCCCACCGTGATCGCATTTTTAGCCGCCCCCGGAGAACTCACATAGGGTTTACTGGTTTTATTGCCATTCCCTGCAGATTTGAGAACCACCATGTCTGGGTGCTCCCAAACAAATTTATCTAGACTGTAGGTATCCCAATCATAAACACCGTCGCTGAAGCTGGCCCCCCAGCTATTGACATGGATCCTTGGTTGTCCCGGTGCCTTATAGGCATCTAATAGAAGTTCATAAACCGACGGAATGTGCAAGGTTTTATCCTTTTCATTGTAGGTGGCTTGAAAATACAAGCCCGCTTCTGGGGCAATACCCTTGATGGCACCCTGAGATTTAGCCCCCGAACCTACAATACTGCCAGCAACATGGGTGCCATGCCCGTTGGGGTCCCGCCAGCCATCACCACTGAAATCCTTGACCCCCACCAAACGCTCTTTGATATCCTGGTGCAGGCTTTCCTGTTTTCCCGCATCCAGCCCGGAATCTGCCACGGCAATTACCTGTCCTTTGCCCGTAAGCCCCGTGCTATTCCTACCCTGCAGTGCCCAGAGGGCTGGCACTCCCATAACACCCGCGGCCAGGTTGTTTTCCAGGTGATAGGTGCCCGCTGCCTCGGCCCAGACTGGCCAGGGCAGCATTAGGAGTATGATTAAGAAAACAATAAAACGAATCAAAGTCCGGTGTTTGCCCTGGTTTAGAATGAAATACAATTTATCACCTCACCAAAAAAAGCACAAAAAAAAGGTACCATCGAAAGATTTTCGACAGCACCCTAACAAATTCCTTTATTTTTTTCTATACTTAAAGCCGCTTTGTTAGGTTTTTTCATTTAGCCAAATAAGACTAACTCAATTTTAACAAAGATTTAACCTCTTGTTGCAGTTTTTCCTTCTGTTCCAGGCTATTTGCCTCTGTGTAAATCCGAAATAGTGGTTCTGTGCCAGAGGGACGGATTAGGACCCAGGCACCATCGGCGAGCACCAACTTTACCCCGTCCAAGGTTATTTTATCGACAATTTTTTGCCCATCCAGTTCGGTGGGACAAAATTCCTTTAACTGTTCTAAGATGGTTTCCTTGAGTTCCGGTGTGGTATGAATATCCAGCCGCTCACTATAAAGCCTGCCGAATTCTTCGTAAATTTGTGACAACAGTTCCGTTAGACCCTTGCCATGGTGGGCCACCATCTCTGCGGCCAATAGGCCTGCCAAGATGCCATCCTTCTCTGGTATATGACCCTTGATGGACAAACCGCCGCTTTCCTCTCCACCAAGGATGCATTCCTTCTCTAAAAGGTTTTGCCCAATGTACTTAAAGCCCACCGGAGATTCATGAACCTGTTGGCTATACTTATTGGCTATGCGATCTAACAAATGGGTCGTGGCAACTGTTCTGGCCACTGGTCCACGCCACCTCTTAACGGCAAGCAGATGATAATAGAGCAGAGGTAGAAATTGGTTGGGGGTAATATACTCCCCGTTGGCATCAATGATGCCAAAACGGTCCGCATCCCCATCCAGTGCCAAGCCCAGGTTGGCTTTGCCAGTGATAACCCGCTGTTTTAATTCCTCCAGGGATTTACCCGTAGGTTCTGGTAAGGTGCCACCAAAGAGGGGATCCCGTTGGTTGTGGAATACCTCTACCTCGGCATCGGCATTGCCTAAAATATGTTCCAGATAGCCAATACCAGCCCCGTACATCGGGTCAATTATTATCTTTAAATCCGCTTTGCCAATGGTCTCAAGGTCAATGATTTTGGCAATATGCTCCACATATTGATCAAAGGGTTTTTCCATGGTGCAGCTGCAAGCGGCATATATTTCTTCCCCCACCAAGTTGCCATAGCGTCCCTCTGGCGGAATTAAGCCGTAGATATCACAGGGCTCCCCGGCCTGCAGCTTGGCTATGTTTTCCTCAATTTTTTTAGTTATATGGGGCAGGGCAGGTCCGGCAGTTTCCGGAATAAATTTAAACCCATTGTAAGGTGGCGGGTTGTGACTGGCTGTCAGCATGACAGCCCCTGCAGCCTGGTGAAGCTTTATGGCATAGGCGGTCACCGGAGTGGGGGTAGCCCCACAGCACATATACACAGGAATACCCTGCTGATTAAACTCCCGGGCAACTGTTTCGGCAAATTCCTCGGCCAGGAATCGATTATCCCGCCCAATGACGATGCCTCTTTTCCCAATGCCCTCTTCATTTATATAAGCGGCCACAGCCCGGGCCACCAACTTGACGTTATCAAAGGTAAAGTCCTTGGCAATAATACCCCGCCAACCGTCTGTCCCAAAGGAAATTTTGTGACTCATGGTATCCCCTCCCGATAACAAATTCACACAGATTTTATTTTATGTTTCTTCCAACTCGATTATGCATATTATACCAGATTAGGCAAGGTTTATAATGTCACATTTTGGGAGATACTATCCTTAGTTAGGGAAAATGGCTGTTAGTCGTTAGCTATTAGCCCCAGCTAGGAATATTTTAAGGGGATTGATAAGTATGGCAAAGGCTGTTGATATAAAAGCATTGGATGCCAGGAAAAAGGCGTTGGAGCATTATTTGAGTGAATGTAAGAATAAAAAAGCGTCTAAGGGGAAGTAAAACGGAGGGCTGACTGATCGGCCCTCTGTTTTTGTTTTTTGCATGAGAGCAAACCCTTCCCAAAGCCCATGGTCCTTTTCAGGTAAGCTGCTGCTGCTACCCATAAGCTAATGGCTAACAGCTAAAATAAAACAGCGGCCCTACATTTTAGAGGACCGCTGTTGTAAATTTTGGGCTACGGTAACGGGTGTTTTGCCGATTACACCTATTTTGTTGGCTGCAACTATAATGACTACGGTCAAGATAAGAAGCAGCAGTACTGCCTGACTGGTGGTCATTACTGTCAGTAAAAAGGCGCTGATACCCAACAGTAAGTTAACGGCATAGATGGCTAAAACAGTTTGTTTATGAGACAGTCCCAGGGCCATCATGCGGTGGTGCAGGTGTTCCTTATCCGGTTCAAAAATCGGCCGATGACTTTTATAGCGGCGCAGTATGGCAAACAGTACATCCAGCAGGGGAAGACCCATAATGACCATGGGTACAATGACAGAGATAGCGGTGGCAGCTTTGGCCACACCCATCACAGCCAGGGTACTTAGAGCATACCCAAGAAACATGGATCCGGTATCGCCCAAAAAGATTTTGGCCGGATAGAAATTATACCGCAAAAAGCCTAGAATGGAGGCTGCCAGAATTAATGCCAAGGCCACCACTTGCATCCCTATGCCGCCCGAGAGATTGGCTTGTTGCCAGGTTACAGCGGTTACAGCAGCCAGTGTTAGGGCAGCGATAAAAGAGGTGCCTCCGGCTAAGCCATCTAGGCCATCAATTAAATTAACGGCATTGGTAACTGAGATAATCCAAAAGATGGTTACTGGTATACCCCATAGCCCCAAATGAATCATTTGACCGTTAAGTGGGTTGGTGATAAACTCCACCTGTATGCCAAAGGGAATCACAGCGGCGGCGGCGGCAATTTGTCCAAGCAATTTAACCTTGGCCGGTAATCCCCTGGTATCATCTAAAATACCGAGCAGAACAATTAAAAACCCGCCAACTAGCAAACCAATTAAGCGATCATTTAACTGTTGCGTTAACAACACGGTTAAGGCAAAGGCAATGAACACAGCCAAGCCACCCATACGGGGCATAATCTTGGCGTGTACCTTCCGAGGATCGGGCTTATCAATGGCACCAATTTTAAAAGCAGCTTTTCGAACCCCTGGAGTAATCAATAAAGCAATCCCCAGGGCAAGCAGAAAAGCCATGGGTAATGAATTTAACAACGTTTATCCCTCCAAGTTAACCTGCATGAAACATTTTATATAAATCCTTATAATTCTAACCCAGACGGTACAAGCTGTACAGGAACAAATTTAACTTTCTTTTCTAAATAATTACAGGAAACCTTTAAGTTCGAGCATCAGGGTCATAAATCTGAATATAGATGCTGATTTCTAGGTTATTCTTTTTATTTCTGATTAATAGCAAACATAAGCTCCGCTTCAACTGCCAGTTCTTCACCAACATAGGCTCGGGCCATGCTTTTGCCAATGGTACCCCGCAGCTTTAATACTTCCACTTCTATTTTTAGTGTATCTCCAGGAACCACCTGACGGCGGAAACGGGCCTTGTCAATCCCAGCAAACAAAGCAATCCGTCCGGCATAGGCAGGCATACTAAGAATAGCTACGGCACCTACCTGGGCCATGGCCTCAATGATCAGTACCCCAGGCATGACTGGGTAACCAGGAAAATGGCCTTGGAAAAAACTTTCGTTGGCAGTAACATTCTTAATGCCGACAATTCTTTTACCTTCCTCCATTTCCAAAATGCGATCTACTAACAGGAATGGGTAACGATGTGGTAGAATTTGTTGGATAGCATTTATATCAAGCATGGTAAACCTCCAATTTTTATGTATATACGTAGTGTTTCGGCATTATTATAGTGGTTCCTTCCGGAAAGTGCAAATTTTTCGCTTATCGCCACAGTTGTAACTCGTATAGGATGTCAACTGTCGACTAAGCCACTACTCTGGGCCGTGAGCCTTGAGCTTTAAAAACCTATCTATGTTATCCTGAGCGTTAGCAAGGACCTTTTCCATCATCGAAAGGCTATCTTCAAGATCCTTCTCTAACGCTCAGGATGACATCAATTTTCATTCTTTCTTAAAGCGCTTGAGGGACTCAAGAGAACCGTCCCCTTGAGTCCTAACTAATGACTAAACAGGGGGTTATTGGGTGAGAAAGGGTATTGTAGGATTATTAATTATTTTGTTGGGTGTTTTGGGCTATGGTTTCTTTAGCTATGGTCAGCCTCAGCGGCAGGATGTTGTTATTTTGGGGGGTGGGTTTGATGGGTGTGCGGCGGCCCGGAGTGCTGCGGCGGCGGCACCGGATAGGAAAATCTTGCTGGTGGTAAGTGAGCCTGTGCAGGAGTTAGGAAGTATTGGTACCGTGGGGGGGCAAAATTTTACTGATATTCGGTTGTGGAAGGGTCAGTTGGTCACTCAGGGCTCCTTTGGCAGGTGGTATAGTAAGGCTGGGCAATTCTACAACAACCAGCGCATGGCTCAAATTATTCAGGAAGATCTAAGTCAATTTCCCAATATAACGATACTCTATGGTTATGACCTGTTTGATTTAAAATTAAAAGGCGATGAGATAAGGGAAATTACTCTCAAGCCTATTTCCAGAAATGATCAGGGTGTTGTAGACTGGGGTGACCAAGAGAAAAAAATTGCCGGCCAAGTGTTTATCGATGCTTCGGTGGATGGGCGATTAACCAGGCTCTCTGATAATCAGCTAAGTGTGGGTAGAGGTGATTGGCCGGAAGAATATCTGCCCCCGGACGAAAGGGGAACTGCCACGCGGCAGCAGGCTGCCACTTTAATGTTTCAAGTAAAGGGCGTTAAGCCCCCTGCAAAACCAACAAGAATACAGGATTGGGAATTTGTACGTGATAAGCAGGGCAGCTGGGGGTTGGCTGGAGGTAAACAGGCCTTTAGCAATGACCCAGAGGTGATCTCCTTTAATGAAAAGTATGGTTCCCAGGGTTTTGCCATTAAACCCATTAATGCAGCAATGAACGGCAAAGACAGTGATGTTTGGTGGGTTAACTGCCTGCTGGTATTCGATGTAGAAGCCCAAGCCCAGGCCAGGGATAGGGAAACAGAAAATTACCCCAAGGATACTCCGGTTAGACACCTCAACACGGACCAAGCCTGGTCAAAGGCCCGGGGATTCTTAAAGGAAGCAGATTTTATACAAGTCCTGCGTCAGTTTAAAGTGCAAGATCCTGCCACTGGGCAATGGTACGGCTTTGGTGACGCTGAGATCGTGCTGGATAAAGACCATCAGCCAGTGGTTGGTCAGGTAATGTATATCCGTGAATCTGTGCATAGCCCCATATCGAATAAACCCAGCCTGGGTACGGAAAATACTAACTTTGCTATAAGCACCAAGGAGGCCCAAGGGGCTGGGACTTATGGTAACGGCCTGGATCAAGGCAATTATCAGCATCGGGTTGGTTTGGGGTATTACATGATGGACATTAATGCCTTTGTGGCAGAGGATCTTAAGGCCTCCGGTGTTTACGACTGGCCGGTAACCAAACACCTCCGGCCAGATTGGCGGGCGTCCGGCGGCGAACCGATAAATCCTGTGTATCTGCCCTTTGAGGCTTTACTGCCGGAAAAAACAAATAACCTATTGGTTCCCGGCTATGCCTCCAGTATCTCTTCCTTTGCCTGGGCGGAGCTAAGGGTATTGCCAAATTTAGCTGTACTGGGGGATGCAGCCGGAGTTGCTGCTGTTCGGTCTCTCTCCGCGAAGAAATACCCCAGGGAATTTAGCCAAGAGGATATTGCATGGGTCCAAAAGAAGTTAACACAGTTTGGGGCAAGGTTGGATAAATAAATGGGCCATGAGCCTTGGTCTTAGACCGCTATCTATATCATCTGCTGATGGTGCCCCCTGGGGCATAAAGGACAATCCCCTGACCTCCTTCGCTAGCTTAGGATGTCAGGGGATTGTTACTTTATGTTTAGGCTGGTACATTTTGAAAACTCTACTACTTTAGGGCTGGTTGAAGTTTGGCTTTGTATTCATCGTATTTTTCGATCATGTACCTCCCATAGACATCCTTGATTTGTTCATCATTAAGTGACCTGAGTTTGTTGGTTTCTGCATCCAGAATGCCCTCTGTGGCCATAAAAATAAAATTATTTACATTGGTACGAAGTTTTTTGCCATAGGCTAAGCTGTTTTTGTAAACCTCTTCATTTTCATTGGGCATGGCATTAACTTCCGTATGCAAATCATAATCTTTCCTTATTTGCTTGACAGCGTCCATACTCTTGTTTAATTGCTTCATAAAGTCCTCTTTTGTAACGGTACCCTGCTCCCAACCGGTGTAAGACTTGCTGATCTCCTCCCGTACAGTATCCAAGCGGGCCAGCCATTCCTTTTCCTTGATGGTTAGGTTTTGAACCGGATCGCCTTCCATTCTAGCTGCTTCTTCCGGTGTTTTAACTTCCACCTTCGCTTTGGATTCGCCACAGCCGCTGAAAAATAAACTAACTACCATTAACAAACTCAGCAACAACAGTACTTTCTTTTTCAAACCCAAAATCCCTCCTTATGTTGTACAATTACAGTTTCAACAACCTTGGTCATTATCCTTTAAGCAGATACTTTCAACTCTGGAACCATTTGTATTTTAAACAACTGAAACGGTTCTGGCCCATTTGCCAGAACCGTTCTTGATAAACTATTTTTCTTGCCCGTTCTGCCACACAACCTTCATCGTTTCCCCTATAATCTCTGCTGTTCTGCTCCTGCCGCTGGTCATGGTGGCAGCAATGGCCACATTGCCCTCTGCCAGGGGCTCGGCGGACCATAGGTCGGTTACTGGGGCAGATTTGTAGAGACCGGCCCAGGATTTGGTCTGCTGGATTTGGCCCTGGGCATCCACTGTGAAGAGTAGGTCCTGCTTCTTATCTGTCACCAGGGTGGAACCATCGGCCAGGCGCAATGCATCCAGGGGTTCCACTAGGACAGGCAGCTTTTGTTCCTCGGCATTGGCAGTGGGTTTTGCCTCAGCCCGCAGCTGCCAGACTATCTTTTTGTCCGGGGTAACTTCAAGAACCTTGCCGTTCTTGTGGGTTCCCCGGTCCACGATCAAGGTATTGCCATTCCCTAACCGGTGGGCCCGCACGGGTCTTAGCAAGGCCCCGGCTTGGTCTGGTTTGGCTGGTTTACCCAAACCGTACTGCCAAACAGTCTTCTTCTGGGGTGTCACTTCCCGGATTTCAAAGGGAAGCACCAGCAGTGTATTGCCGTTGGCCAATCTTTCCGCATAACGGGGTGCCTGGGCCAGGGAAGATACGGTATATTCCCAAACCTCCTTGCCATCACGGGTCAATTCCACAACTCGCGGAACATAGGGTGCCCCTGGGGCACCGGAGTCTGCCACAAGAATGTTGCCGTCGGCTAGGCCCCTGGCACTGTTGGCTTGGATGCCGTAGTAGGACCAAACCACTTTACCCTGCTGATCCACTTCCATAATGCCGGGCATCCAGGCACCTACCCGGCAGATTAGTAAATTACCGTTGGCCAGTTTATGCACATCCCTGGCTAGATTGTAGGTAATGTCAGCTATATGGTCCAGGGCCAAGCTGGGTGGTTGCTCTACCAGGGTTTGCTCTGCCTGCTGATTTATTAATTGCTGCATTTCCGGTAGAGTCTCTGTATTAGCAAAGACAGGAGTGGTACTCAATAGAAGACAAAATAACCCTATTATCAAGCCTGTTCTTTTATTCATGGGCTGTCCCTCCCGCCTGGCTGTAAATATGCACTGCCGGCCCATCATTGGTCACATAATCTACCTTAGCACCTAGGGTCTCTGCCACAAAACGCATGGGTACCATGGTTCTGCCGTCGATAACCTTGGCCGGTACATCTAATTGACGGGTTTCACCGTTGACCACAGCATTTGTTTTGCCAAGGGTCAGCTCTAATTTTACGTCTCCCTTCGTGGCTGTAACTGTTTTTGTCTCAGCATGCCAATCAACAGCCGCTCCCAGCCGTTCAAAGATCTTGCGCATGGGCACCAGGGTTCTGCCATTTTCCAGGGCCGGTGCCACATCCAAATATAGACGCTGGTAATCAACATAAACCGGCATCTGTTGTATGATCATGAGGCCATTGGCCAAGGGACGTTCCAGCTTTTCCGAGGGGTTGTTGACAATCTTTCCCTGCACCCACATTTCACTGGAGCCACCGCCATCAAGACCGACGGCCTGTACAACCCCTAAATCCACCATTAGATAGGCTAATTCTTCCAAGGTCACCCCGGCACTGGTTTCCTGCCTGCCGTCAACGATAACCAGTAAAAATTTACCCTGGGCGTTAACCCCAAAGGCAGTCCTCGGTGCAGGTTTTAGCAGACTGCCCCATAAACCTTCATTGACCGCCTGCTCCACGGGCAAGCCCCCTTCCACCAGCAGCGGGCCGGCTGACAGGACATGGGTTAAACTTTTCCAGTCCACAGGCATTTCGGTAATAACCTTCGCCTTTGCCCCGTCAGAGACATTGGCCAATTGACTGCCCAAACTTCCCCAACCAGCCAACACATAGCCCCCAGGGGGAGCCTTCACACTACCTGCTGCTGGGTAGGCCTTCAAGCCACCCTGGACAGGTTCCAATACCAGTGCTGTCCCGGCATAGATTTCCTTGCCCCAGTTGCTGCTATATAAAACCATGCCGTCGCTAACAGCAGGCACATTGATACCCTTTACATCCAACTGACCAAGACCTGCTAGCTCCACCTGCATTTTAGGATTAAGATAACCTATCTTAACAGCACCACCACGGTTAAGGCCAAAGGAGGCCCGCAAAATATCCGATATGTACTCTGGCTTGCCGTCAATAAACAGATTCCCCGTGGGCACCCCAGTGGCCACATCAAAAAAACCGCCGTTCACCGCCGCAATGGCTCCGGTGCGCTGGGCCATTTTGCTGAGAACTTCCTTTTGACCAATGATCTCGTTGCCCATGACAGGACGAATTTCCGTATTCTTAACACCGGGATCCACTTCCAGGACATAGCCCTGAATGGGCTGGCCCTCCCAATTGGTTTTTTCAAAAGTCCAGTATTTTACGCCTGGAGCCAACTTATCTGCGGCCCAGGCTGGCATGGCCCAGAAGATACTCAGGCACAGTACCATAAAAATAAGTTTTCTATTCATCAATAAACCTCCGTTGTAAAACCTAGAGATATTTTGCTGCCGGTTCATCTTTCTTTAAGGATTTTTCTAAAACCTGGATCGCCAGTGAAGCACTGGCCTGGGCCCTTTGACGCAGTGGTTCTATCTCCTGGATCAGTTCTTCCCGCACCAACCAGGGGTCCGAGATAACCTCGTCCACAGCAGCCCAGAGATCTGCAAATTCTGGTTTATCCACGGGTGTGGCAGCGGTTCTGCCCAGCAGGCCCATAAACCGATCAATTTTAGGGTCATAGGAAATGGCCACCGGCGGCACATGCATCACAGCGGCTAGAATCAAGGCATGCAATCTCATGCCAACCAATAAATCCATATTGGCAATTAGGCTAGCCATTTCTACCACAGAATAATGGCCTTCCAAAACGACTGCCGGTTGTTCCATCAGAGCCGCAGTTTCCTGGGAGGTTTTCAAATCATCCGGGTAATGCATGGGTAAAAAAACAACCTGGTAGCCCAGCCGAGAGAGCTTATCACCCAGCTCTGCCACCACTTTTTTATAGTCCACCCGTTCCTGCCATTGCCGAACCGAAATACCCACCATTCTTTTTTCAATGGATAAATCAAGGCCAGTTTGCCCCAAGATTTCCTGACCAATTTTTTTGTCTACATACTTTTCCTCTAAACCAAGAACCGGGTCTGCGGTGACTTCGATCCGGGGGCGGTTAATTTTCATGCCTGCCAGATCCTCTCGAGAGGATTCATCCCGCACCGTAATGAAATTGACGCTATTAACAACTAAGCGCATAAGAAACCTGCCAAAGGGTGTATTGACCGGGCCAATGCCCTGGGCGTAAAAGAAAACTGGTTTTCCCATGCGCTGGGCCAGCCAGATCACTCCCAGGTAATAGATCAGGCTTTTCAAGCCTGTCACGTCTTGTAAAAGACTACCACCGCCGCTGATTAGCATATCGGCATCCTTAAGGGCACCATAAACCTCCCGAAGCTGCCAGCGATCGCTGGCAGAAACCTTGTAAATGTCTTCGGTTTGACCAGGTTTATTGGACAATACCTCAATTCTTAAGCCAAGGCGCAGCTCCCGCAGGGTTTTTAGGATGCTGAACAGCACTGCCTCATCCCCCAGGTTGTCAAAGCCGTAGTAACCGGAGATCACAACTTTAGCCATGCCAATACCCTCTCCCATAGCGAACTACCAGTTTCATCAAAAGGAACACCACCAGCCCAAGGATAATTCCCAGCCAGATACCATGGAAGGCCCGCAGCAAGGATACCATAAGAGGAGTGTGAATATGGGCAAAGGTATTGACCAAAGATGCCTGCCCGATGGTACCCAGTAACAGCAGGGGCAGAAACCAATTATTACGGTAGCCAAACAATAAAACCAGCAGCAGAGCTGGGTGCCCCAGTAAAAATTCTTTCGTTCTGGGCCGTACTCCCAAAAGATAATCCAAGAGACTGCGGAATTTTAATTCCAAACCACTGACTGCCATACCCTCGTTGCCCGTCCTAGCCACATAGATGATCACAGCAACCGCCATGACCCCCGCGGCCAAGGCAATCCCCAATTGGAGGGGGTGATTGAGCATGTTTTTGATCTTCTCGGGCAAACCCCTGCCCTGGGTAACTAACAGGGAGAAAAACAGCAGCACCATCAGCAGCGGTACCACATGGGCTACCTTGACCCCGATAAACTGATCCAGTTTCAGCATAAATCCAGCCCCAGCCAACAGTCCCACCATAAACAGGGCCCCCAATAAAGAGAACAAGGAAATACGCAGAAAAGCACCTACTGCCGCCGCAGGGGTATGCCCCTCGGGGCGAACATTTTTAATTAGTGACAGGGCTGGGAAAACGATCACCGCTGCCAGGGCCACTAGTTTTCTGGCCATACCCGAATCAAGATAAGTAAGGGTAACCCAGACAAGCACAGCCAATAGGCCTATCCAGGGTATCCACTTGCCTGACTTAAAGCTAGCTAAAAGCAGTAGTCCCCCGGCAATAACACCAAAACCGATCAATATTATGAGACTTTGATTTACCGGAATAGGTGGCAATATAGACATGGGACCTACGGTAAGTCCTTCCTTGTCCAATCGTTTGGTAATACCATCAATGTAATCCAAGTTCTTCTGGAAAACATCCCCAGAGGTAAAGTAGGGGCGAACATATAGAATACGGTGATTTCTCTCCGCCGCCGCTAAACCAAAACGGTCCACTGCTTCCCCCGGAGAGGATTTCTTTATTTCTTCCGGCGATACGGTATGGAGTCGAACAACCTGCTTGTCCAGCAGCATACCCAGCTGATCGAGACCCCTTTGGGAGAAGAACTCCACTTTTACCAGGGGGGCATTCATATTTCTAATCTCTTCTGCCAAAACACTCATTAAAACTTTATCCGGGTAGGCCGGTAACGTATCATCATTAAACATGACGGCTGAAGTACCAGAAATATCACGGTAAAGCGCAAATGCTTCCTGAATACTTCGTTGGGTTACCCCCTGCCAGGTACGGATTTGTAAAATGGGTCTCAGTCCCGCTTGCCGTACATCCTGTAGGGAGGTATCGGTAAAACCCAAACCAAGGTCAGATAAAGTACCCTTCATTTGTATATACGGTAAGGAGGTTTCAATAATGTAGGTACCTGCTTCGATATTATAGGAGTTTACATTTCCTAGCTTTGCCTTCATCTGAGGAAATATTTGATTGAAGGTCTGCTGATTAAAGACCAGAAGATAGGTATACTCTCTTCTAATTGTGGTAGATTGGGTCAGTTCCTTTAACCAAGGCGGTGTTTCCGTTTGGGGTCTGGTTAGCAGGGCCTGACCAGAGTAGATCTCGACCAAGCCGCTAGACTCTAAATCAGCCAAAACATTTTCACGTAAAACTACTGCCGTGACACCATGCTTTTTAAATTCCTTAAGCCCCTCTACAGGACTAAGCCCTCTGTAGCTGGCAATACTATTGATTTCCTCATAGTTTACTGCTAGTTCAACCTGGTCAAAATCCTTTTCCACCATATATCTCTGCCAGAAGGCTACGTGGGCCGCCGCCAAGACAGCCACCACCAGCACTGCCCATAGGCTATATTTAAACCATTTAGCCAAAGTATGATCTCCCTTCCATGACAAAATTCCCCATTTATTATACCCCTGTGGGGCTAATGCAGCAAATTCTTTACCCTCTTCTGCTGGTGCCGCTGGCGGCGGGGAACTACATCGTAAGGGGCCCCGAATCTCTCCCAGCCTCTTCCTTAAACCACCCTGTAAAATCCTTTATTAACGTATAGCCGACACCCACTGTCACAACCCCTTCATTTTGCTGTACCTTTTCTAGAATGAGCGGATTCCAGAAATTTTGCTGCGTGTAGTGGGCATAGGCTTGTTTTTTATTCATTTGCAGCCCTTGATATTGTGAAAAATAATAGGCCACATCTTCCAGGGTCAGGGCATTGCCCTCGGTAGAAAGTTTCGGTTTTTTCTCAATTTTGACGCCTGCCCGCTGCAGTACGTTTAGGCCATTTATAAAGTGTGCCTCGGACATTTCTTCATCCAGGCGGTAGTTATTGTTATAGCCTCCGGCAGCTATTCCGTAATGGCGCATAAATTTCAGAGCTTCATAGGCCCAGTGCTGGGTTTCCGGCGATGGCGCAATGTTTAATTCCTTTAAATCGACACCCTGTTCCTCAAGATGCTGTTGTAACCTTTTAATCTGGTGCTGATCTGCTGCCAGCTTCTTAAAGGACATATCTTCATCCAAGCTAAGGGCTGCGGCAACCCCGGCTGCCTGACCAGTGGCCATGCCAACAGGAATCACCCTGGCACTACCGTGGGCCAGGGAATCAAAGCTGGCTGCTCGACCTACCACCAGTAAATTTTCTGTCCCCTGAGGCACCAGGCAGCTAAAGGGAATGGCATAACCGGCAGATGTACCTATGACCGTCCCTTTGAAATGAGGGTCTGTGGCTTGAATGTCAATGGGGTAAGACCCATAGGCAATGCGATCTGGAAAACTTCTGTTCTCCAATACATCTTCTACAGTTAATCGGTAGAGACCCTGAATATGCCGGGTTTCCCTAATATACAACTCCGGTGCGGTTTCCGCCAGCACGATGTCGCCAAAGCCAGGTATGTGTTTCTTCATGTACTGTACGATATGGGGCAGTTCCTGCTCTGCCAACTTCCTGGCCCTTTGCCGGTCCTCTAGGTTTAAGCCGTTAATACCAAATATTTGTAAAGCATTGATAAGTACAGAGTTATCTCTCTGCCTGCCTACATTCAGGCCCCGCATAGCCACTTCCGGAATATTTGATTGATAGCCCTTCATAATGCCATCAAAACCCCAGGCACTCTGAAAATTCGCCCCGGTATAGTGTTCCACTGTATTGCCTGTAACAGTGGCCACCAAACGCTTGAAGTTGAGATTCAGCATCATCCGATACCAATCCCATTGGCTGATACCCTCCAATTTAAAAACCAGTGTAACAGCCATAATCTGCTGCCCGCTGCCATAATCCTCTTGGCCATAGGTAAAGGGCACACCCACTGAGGCTGCTATATCTGCATCTTGGGTGGCATCGATAACCCGGCCAGCAGTGATATTTTGCTTTTTACCTTGTAGCATCACTTGAATGCCTTCAATGACATTTTGGCTAGCCCTTTCATCTGCAAACCCAACCTGAATCAGTCCGTTATTTTGTGAATATGCTTGATCATTTAAAACGGATTGACCAGGTGCCATTAGGGGCATGACCTGCCCCCCCACAATAGGCAGCACCGCAGTGGCCTCGGTTAACACCTCCAGGTTTTTTTCCTGGTTTACCATTTGATGAAACACAGCGGTGGCAGTGGCTATATCAAAGGAATCCCCTTCAATTTGATTGAAAAACTCTTGAAATATTCCCTTGTTCAGAATCACCTTGCCCGGGCCGTAATTCATGTCTAAGCTGTTTAACCACCCCCGGGTCATGAGGCCTCCCAGTTCTGGCCGCGTGTCAACCAACAGCGTTTGTTTGCCGCTGCGGGCGGCAGCAATCGCCGCGGCAACCCCTTCTGGGTCCCCACCAACAACAACCACATCATAGGAGCCTTTGATGGTACTGGATTTTAGGGGAGGAACCTCTGTTGGTGTCTTATTCCCGCTAAGCGTTAACAAGCCAAATACTACTATTAGTATAAGCACGGCCACGAAGGACCCCACGTGCCATTTTTTAAATCGTTTCATTCAAAAACCCTTTCTTCGATACATTTAATCATTTATCCAGCCGCGACCCTTCCTCAGTCTCCCAAAGCGAGGGCGGAGGGCAAAAATTATCTTCTTATTATGCCATAAAGAGGTTTTGCTAGTATGGTTCTTTCCAGTCCATAGGTTACCAGGCCCGACAGGGTAAGAATGATTACCAAGCCCAAGCAGGTAAACAAATGCACTTCATTGGCTGTAACTGGGGAAAACACACGTTGCCAAAGCATCAGAAAAAATGGGTGTACCAAATAAATTCCAAAGGACAATTCACCAATTTTTCCGATTATCGCTGATTTGCCACAGGCACCCTGCTGCAATAGCCTGGAAAGAAAAATAATACATATGCCGATGGTTGTTGCATATAACAGCCAAACCATTTGAAAGTAAAAGGTATTGATCCTATGGCCCGCCAATACAGCCAGATATTGCTGCACATAAAAGCTTCCCGAAAGAATAGCAAAAATTCCAATAAGCACCCGATACCTTGTCCAAAGATGATTCCAGGCGGAAACATTATAACCTAGCCATAGCCCAACACCAATGGGAAAGATATAACTGGGGAGCAAGGAGGCTGTATAAGGGAAATGGGGGTAAAGGTACATTCTGTTAATCCAATAAAAGGCTACTTGCAGGGTAGCAAGGATTATGATTGTATTCACTAAGCTGGGTCGATACCGGTACCAAAAAACATGCAAAAAAGGAAATACAAGATAAAATTGAATAACCACCGACAGGAAGTATAGATGATAGAAACCTTTACCAAAGCCATACCACAGAAGCAGTTCCTTTAACGTGGGTACCTTGCCGACATGGCCGGTAATAAAAAGTAAGCTAAGGTAGAGTGTTGTCCAGACCATAAAGGGAACAACAACCCGGATCCAGCGTTTGCGGTAAAAGTCCCGCCATTTTATAGCCCCGTCGGTTCCTATGCCATAAGCTAAGACGAGGGCACTGACCATTAAAAATAAAGGTACCGCAAACTGTAAGGCCCGGTTAATACCAGTATAAACAGTATGGCTGGGGACCCCCGCTGGCAATACCTCCAGTGGTATACTTGTGATATGTATGAGTACCACCGCCAAAATAGCGATACCCCGAGTACTTTGAATTTCTTTTAGCTTTCCCTTGTTATTATTCATTTCGCCTCACTAATTATAAAATAATAGCCATTTTAGGCATTAGGCGCCTTCTGCTATGTCAGCCTGAGCGGCGGAACCATCCGGATAATCAGAGAACCAGGGATTTTTCCCTGGTTCTGCTTATCCGGAAAGTTACATTTCTGTGGAGGGAAGCCAGCTGCTGGCTTCGTCATTGGTATTATCCCCGGTAGATGGGTTATTTTGCTGTGCCGCCCCAGACCCTTTGCCGTCATCCACAATGATCTCAACATTATTATCCTTTTTCTCAGGATTTGTTGATTTACTTGGTTTTTCTTGATTGGCTGTATCCGTCACAGGGGTTTCTTTGTCCTTTTTACTAGAATCCTGAGCATCATTGGTAGGTAAAATAGGATTTACCGATTCATTGGCCTTGGTCTTGGGTTTTGGTTCTTCTTTGGCAATCGTTTGTGTATTAACCTGCGTATTAACTGTCTCCTCGCCTAGCACCACATCATAGGGTTTACCTTCCTGAATGAGTGATTCGGCAACCATTTTGGCTTGCTTAGGGTCAACACTCCAATAGCTAACACCATTCATATCCAAGAACTTACCAGGCATGGTCTGGGTAACAATTTCGACACTACTCAGATTTTTAGCTGCCTTGGCCAGAGTCACCATTTGGGCAAGGCCCAGGTTCGTATCAAGATATTTATTAATAGTAGGAACCAGCTTAGGCAGTTTTGTAATGGTAGAGGTCTGCATCATTTCCTGGGCCAGGGCTTTTAAAAATTTTTGCTGACGCTCTGTCCGGCTGACATCCCCCAGGGCATCACTGCGAAAGCGCACATACTGCAGTGCTTTATCCCCATTCAGTTCCTGCAGGCCTGGCTGCAAATCGATCTTTTGCAAGTCCGGTTCGTCATAGGGATCGTAGTGATACATCCGTTTTTCTACATCAATGGTAACTCCACCCAGGGCATCTACAATATCACGAAAGCCCCGAACATTGGTGGTTAAGTAGTGATCAATCTTCACTCCGGTTAGGTTTGAAACAGTTTCCATAACCAGTTCCGGACCACCGAATACATTGGCTGCGTTAATCTTATCCTGACCATGACCAGGAATTTTTACACGGGTATCCCTGGGCAGAGAAATCATGGCTATGCGGTTTTTATCTTTATCTACACTGACCAGGATTAAGCTGTCTGTACGGGTATTGGTTTCCCCCTCCCGGGCATCGACGCCCAAAAGCAGGAAATTCATACGATTCTTTAAAACATCCTCATCCTCTGTTTCACCTAGGGTTAATGCTGATAAAGACGGACCTGCTCCACTGAAAAGGAATTGGTTCGCCAGTACATAACCGGTACCTACCACCAGAGCAAAAAAGGTGCAAAAAATGATCAAGGGAATAACCCTTACCTTTCTTTTTCTTCTACGTTCCATTCATTAGCCACCTTCTCTTCTTTCTTAGTATCCGAAAGCATAAGTACAAGGCTTATTTACTAACTGGCACACAGAAGTATTGTACCATTCTTCACCATAATCATTCAATGCCAAATCCAGACAATTTAGCCTAAAACCAGGGAATACTTCGACGCTTTTTGCGGCATTCGACAGTACCAGACACCTCAGCCATCGGCTCAATCTCAAAGACGATGGCCAAGACTGAAGGCAAAAAACATCTCCATATTATTTAAGACGTTATAAAACCAAAAATATAACACCTATTTTACAAAAGGTGTTATATTTTTAACTTATATTTCATGATTACCAACCAGGCAAACTTGGGCAGAACAAGCTGCCGCTTCCAACGTTGGGGCTCCTTCATTAAACGCCCCAGCCATTCCAAGTTCATCTTCTGCAGCCAGGGTGCTACACGTTCCACCTTGCCAGCTATGACATCAAAACTGCCGCCAACACCCATGACTACGGGAACCCCCATCTTATTTTTATGTTTATGAATCCACTGTTCCTGTCTAGGCATACCCAGGGCCACAAAAAGCAGCTGGGGTTTGGCTGCGGCAATCTCCTTAACTACACTATCTTCCTCATGGGGTTTAAAATACCCGTCATGGGTGCCTGCTATGATCAGCGATGGATACTGTTTTTTTAAGTTTGCGGCTGCTTCCTCCGCCACACCCGGCGCGGCTCCCAATAAAAAGACCCGCCAGCCTGCCTTGGCTGCCTTTGGTATCAGACTCAGCATTAAATCTATGCCCGTTACCCGTTCCGGCACAGGCATGCCAGCCATTTTTGCCGCCCAGACGATCCCGGTACCATCCGGTGTTACTAAATCAGCCTCGTGTACCAATTTCATTAGCTCTTCATTATACTGGGCCCGGTAGAGATATTCTGGGTTGAGGGTGATAATGAAGTGGGATTTACCATCCCTTTGCAGAAACCCTTCTATTTGATTTACGGTTTCCTTCATATTTAATGCATCCACAGGTGCCCCCAGCAACTTTATGCGCATTTTTCGCCTCCCGATATCCGTTCCCCATGCACCGAGATTACCCCTCGTTAATAGATAGAAATAAAACCTTCCTGCTTATTATAATCCACCGTCGCCCCTAATGATTCGGAAATAAATCTTAAAGGGACCAATGTGCGTTTGTTCACCACCTGAGCAGGTAATTGAAGATTTACTATTTTATCGTTAACTTTAGCCTGTAGCTCACCAATTTTAAGAGAGATCTCCTGCGTACCCTTGGTTACCATGATGGTTTCTGATGCACCGTAGTAGGTTACCTCTGCCCCCAGCTTTTCCATGATACCTCTTAGAGGAACTAGTGTTATACCGGCATCAACGATGGGCTGAGTATCAAAGGAGACTTCCTCGCCGTTAATAAAGATATTGATTTTACCAGAATTAGTATACCCAGTATTTGTTGCTTTACTATTTAATTGAATGACATCAATTATAAGACTTTGATTTCCACTAGGCACCTGTAGATAGGCCCCTGGCCCCGCAAAGAATGAGCTGGGGGACAGAACAATCACTGGCTTCCTTTGTAATGTCCAAAGTCCCAGGGGAACTTCCGTTTCAACAATATACTGTTCCCCATTTTCCCTGCCAATTAAAGCCGAGAAATCATCAAAAATCATTAAAACAGTTACAGCCTCATTGTAGTATTGCTTGGTGGGAGCGGCTGCCCCCGAAATACTTTTTGAGCTGGTGATGGCAGAATCCCTGCCGTCTATCTCAAGCTTGATGTCACCTGTAAAATTACTATCTACTTTTATTTGCAGTCCCTTTAGTATAATGGAATCTGTAACCCCATCCTCACAATTCTTCATGGTCACCTCTAATACTCGGTCTGAAACCAATCTTATATCTGCATAGGCAGCATCTACCACACTTTCTGGATTCCATGAGATGCCAGACGAAAGGGCTATGGTAAATACGTCACCGTTTTGGAAATGATCATCAAACTGGCGATCCTCACTAAATCGGATCTCCCCAATGGAGAAATATTGGCCATTGTTTTGGACGTTGACTATGTTTGAGATGCTGTTATGAGAGTAGGCTAAGGCTGATGTTGCGAAAAGTAAGGATATTGTAAAAAGGACAAAAATACCCAAGGTTATTCTTTTCAAAAAGATTCCTCCTCTCAGCTAATATGGCCAGGGCCGGCCTGACCCCATCGGTTGATTAAGTTGTATCGTTTGTTATCGGGTGCCTTCGCGAAAAAACACTCAAAAAGAAGGAGAGAACCAAGCCTCTCCCTCTAAAATATTACATCGTGATATTTTCTAGCTTGTTTGTATCTTTAACAATAACCATTTTGGCAACATCATCAAAATGAACTTCATAGCCAAAGGCCTCTGCCATAAATCTTGCAGGCAAATAGGCTCGGCCATTTATTATTTCCGGTGCAACATCCATGGGTGTATCCGTACCGTTGACCTTTAATTGATTGTTACCCTCTTCCACAGTTACTGAAACGGTATCTTTCGTTATGATGATGCTTTTACCGTCCGTTTCTATTCCCGCAGGGCTAATTCCCAACCCGTAGCAAAGATAGCGAACCGGCACATAGGTTCTGCCATCTTTTACATAGGTAACGGCATCCATATCCTGGGCCAGGTTGCTGTACAGGTAAAAATTTTGACCCACCGGGAAAATTGTATCATGGGTTTCCAAAACTTTACCTATTAGTTTACCAACTGTCACCTGATAGATGTCCGGTATTTTAGTATCACTTTGTACAATAGCAGACCCGCCAATTTTAAAAACAATATCTCCCTGGGGCAAACTATTTATTAAACGGCCTTTGATATTTTTAATTTTTAAAGTTGTGGCCTCGGAAGAAACCCCTTCTACAGGAATAATCACCCTATCATTCTCTAATATTATATCCTTTTCCAGGGAAAGATGCCCGCTGACCAGTTCTACCTCTGGGTGATCCACCAAAGTAACACCCTTTGGCAACAAAATAACAATTTCCCCCTTTGTAAGCTTAGTCGTCAGGTTATATTCAAGGTTATGATAGCCCTTTTCTTCTATCAAAGAAGGGTAGCCAAGGATTGCTCCCGGCCGATTTTCTTTAATAATTATGTCCCCGAGCAATACCTCAGCCCCCAGAGTCACTTCTAGCGCAGTTGCTTCCACAGTAATGGGCTGTACCAAGTTGCCCAATGTCACTTCACCGGACACCCCCGCTGATCCAGAAATTGTAGCTATCAGAGGTCCGGGGGTTACATCTGACTCAACATAAACTGAACCATTTTTCAGACTGATCTTAGCTGCAATATCCCTATCAAAATCATTTGAAATAAATTCGACTTGTCGCTTGTCCGAATCACTGGTTGAATTGGGCTGAATAAGCAAATCTGCAATGCTGTTTTCATAATAAACCCTAGGAATACTAAACCAGTGAACACCCTTGGGTAATGATACAGTTATCGTTCTTCCACCAATGATACTGTTGGGCAGTCCTTCTTGAATAGATATGGGACTAATTCTTTCATCAATGCGACCAATGGTAATATCCTTGCTTTCTGCTGCCTGCACAGTGGTCTCATAATCCATCAAATTTCCCACCAGTACCTGCTGGTCATTTCCATGCATACTTTGTACCATTACATTAATCTCTTTTACGTTGGCATAGCTTTCTACATTCACCCTGGGAACCACCGTAATAAAACCAGGTATATCGTTATCATTTCTTAGATAGATTTTTAATACACTGTTTCCCTGGTTGTTTCTCGTTACTTCTTCTTCCCTATCCTTGCTTACACCGACATAACTAATGGTAGTATATTTCTCTGTATCTTTGCCAACTTCTCTCCAGGTATAGCCCACTGGTAGTACTAGAGTAATGCAACTCTCGTCAAAAAACGTACCATAGAGCTTAACTGTACCGAGCAATTGATTGTCATCCTCTGCCACAGTCTCGGTGTTTAATGCCTTAACTTGAATTGCCGTGGCCATAGTTACCACCTTTGCCACATTGTAGCTACCCTCCGTTACACCGGTTCCCGGTGCCTCCAGGGCTATTACCACATTGCTAGTGGCTCCGTTAACCCTTACCGCGCTTTCACCGTCAAACTTAAAATCAATAAAGCCCCTGGTTCCCGGCCCACCTCCGATTACCTTAACTGTAATGAAGTTTTTAGAGGCAGCAACAATGGAAACATCTTGAATAGAGTTGTAAACATTGCTTACCATAGCAGGTGCTTCTGCAAAATTTTCATTTATACCTAAGTCTGGCACATTCATAAAGGTAACTCCGGCAGGCAGAAAAATGCTGATTAAATCACCGTCCTTGATAGAACCGCTGGTAAAATCCTGCTCAACAATTCTTAACGTACCAAGGGAAATATCCTGCCCATTTTGTTTAATGGTTGGTTGACTAAGTACGGTATTAGTTGTAGCCGCAAATGCGTTGCTATCTATAAAAAGTATTAGTATTAGCATGAAACACCTAAGATATCTGAGCATGTATAAACCCCTTATCTCTATTAAACGCAAAGCAATCCGTATCATTGCCTTGTCGTCAGATTTCTTTTGAAATTCATTTTATTATATCAAAAAAAGACATAAAATGTATTATTTTATTTAAATTCCATCTATTGGCTACCTATACAAACCCCTCTGCCTCTGACAACAACCCCGGCACAATATATTTAACTACAGAAATTAACTCAGATGTATGCTCGTATGTGGATACTAATAACTGCAAACTGTACCATTTAGATCGATAGCAGAGGCATTAGGTGCAGACGTTGTGTTGAAATGATCAATTCAAACAAATTATTGTAACACTTAATCAGCGTGAAGTCATTATGACCATTGGTATAAAGGATTACATAGTGAATATCCAAACAAAAGAGTATGGATACGGTCCCTGTTGTTAAAGATAACCAAGTGTTTATACCCCTTTGAGCTTTGGCAGAAGCTTTAAATTGTAAAGTTATCTGGGATCCAACAGGTAAAAATATTTATATAGAAAAATAAAGCACCCTTTAGGATGCTTTATACAATTGGCCCAGAAAGCTTAATTGCACAGTTGCTTATATCCATACCCTTTTTAATAATATGCTCTTGCCTATAGCGAAAAGTAAATAAATTTACAGTTAATGGCTTGACAATAAATTCCTTTGGATAAAAAATTCCTGAAGCAATATCATTGCCTGCAGCATCAATTAGTGTTAGGGGCAGTTTTTCCAATTTTACAGAACGGCCGTAACTGTTGCGAACAATAACTGAAACAAGAATCTGTTCGTCCCCTACCATCTTAGTGGAAAAAAGGGATATATCCAGTGCATTGGGTTTCATTGAAGGTAATTTTGCCACCCTGCGCTTAACGAGATCCGTAAAAGCCTCCGAAAAGGATTCTGGCAATAGGCCAGCAATACTATCATCTAATACAACGTCCACATGATTAATATCTTTCGGCATTAAATCAAAGGCAATCTTCCAATTTTCGTTGGAAATCTCGTCCACGTAAAGGTTAGACTTATCAAAAAACAGTTGTGTCGGCCTTGCACTAAAGGAGGGAATTACACCAAGGTCTTTCAAATTGAATAACTGACGTCCCAGAACCTTATTCTCCAAATTCATAATAATCAACGCCAGTATATCAAACTTAACAGGTCTATTTAGCCCGTTTTGAAAATAGACACCTACATCGAAATTTTGTTCTGCTTCTACGATATAAACACCAACCACAGAAACATCTCCAACTTTAATCTTAGGAAGCTCTGCCACTTCTTTTTTTAAGAATTTCTTCTCCGAATTAGACATTTTATTTTCCACTTCCAAAGGTAAGGACAACTTTATTTTAGCAAAGGGCCTATCTTCTACATTATTATCTTTATCTATAAAGACGGGGTCATGCATTAATACGTCACCGGCAGTGCTTTGTTTTTTTTCAAAAAAATTTTTAAATACCTCAAACATAAAATTCCTCCTGATATACAAGATTATCTTTTTTACACTTTAATACTTATTATATCAAAATTATCGGCAACTAGCTTAAGAATAAAAAATACCCCATGGTATATTCCATGAGGTACATCAAAATAAAGTAGGGAAAATAAAGTGGTCAGGCTTTAGTTCAGATTTTTAAAGGTATACATAGACACTGATAGCAATGAGATATCGCCGGCTTAGGCACGAAGCATACATACTGGGCTCCATTTCTCATAATCTTTAATAGCACCATATATGCCTATTAATTTCCTTTAAAGCCTGACCAACCTCGGAGGAATAGGGTAAAGGTAATATGCCTTGTACCCTATTTGAATGGGACATCCTAATTATATATTAATTGTCGATATTTGTCGATATTTGTTTTATTTTATTGTGATTTATTTTAACGTATTCCAATAAGATACCCTTTTATATAAAATACGAATCATATTACTTTTTTAGGTCTCATTTATAAAAAACTTGATTAACATTTCAAGGTAGTTATCTCCCTGATCCCGTATCGATGTAGATAAATTCGAGCTGACTCTGGAATATAAAGATGCTGAGGGAAATGTGCTGCCAACAGAATAAGTTGCCTAACGATCTGGCTGTTAGCTTTATCGATAGCGTTTCTGTATTCAACACAGACGGCACAATTAGAACAAAAGCAAACCTACCTACGGCTAGTCAAGCAATAACCGTAGTTGCTACTGTCACTTCTGAATCTGCTACTGTTAATATTACCAAGGAATACGTTGTTACGGTAGTAAATGCCACTGATCGGGCCTCGGCAGATGCTTCTGTATTCGTTTACAACACGGCTGTTGCAGCCTCCGTTGTGGTTGTTGGTGACACTGCGCCTGTCTTAGTTCCTATAATTGCCAGGGTAAACGACGGCGATAAAGTCTAAAGTTAACGAGAATGACACCGATATAACCAATAATGATCGGTCTGGGCAAACAGCATCTGTAACATCTTCAGATGCAATTAAGCTTGCGGTATCTGCCGATGGAACCACGATTAACCTTACTCCAATTTATTTCGTTCTTCTCTGCTAAGGCCCCGAAAATATACACATTAAATGAAGAAAATTTATAAAAAGTCCCGAAACCATCTAAAAGAGAATTACTTGAGGGAAAACGCGACTTAATGGTCCCTTATAGCCCGTCCCTGTGTCTGAATTTAAAAGGAAATTGTTAGCCTTTCGTAATTACTTTTTGATGCAAAAAATGCTACTGTAGATAGCACTGGGAAACTATACATCTGGTTAGCACCTCTCTGCCATTTAATGGTTTACCAGTAGCTATTTAAAATAAAATAGAATAGAAAGGGGTTGTGTTTTATCATCTAAAACGAAAGGAGCGTATTTTTATGAAAGGTGGTTGAACATGAATTTCCTATATCGTAAAAGCAAAAGCAAATATTTTATTTGCTTGTTTGTGTTGGTGACTTTTTTGCTGCAAATTACTTTAGCCACCGGTATGCCCTTGGTCTATGCCAACGAGGAGATGGGAAACATTGGCGGAGAACTGGGCTTTAGCACCGAAGCCGGGGAGGCGGACACTTCCGAAGGTGATGTGGTTTCAGAAAGTGATGATACATCTGAAACTGACAACACCTCCGAAGACGATGCTGCCTCCGAGGACGGGGATGCCAAGGACACTGAAGACAGCAGCACCGAGGACAGTAACACAGAAGACCCTAACGGGAACGACATCGAAGGTAAGGAAGAAGATACCCCGGCAGGTGATGGTTCTGAAGACGAAACGGCTAAAACCGAGCAAGAGCCTGTAGTTGAAGATCCAGCAACCGAAGAACCCCCTGAATTAAAGGATGAAGAACCATTAGCCGAAGAACTTCCCGAAATAGTGGATGAAAAAGCAGCACCTAACCTGGCAGGAATGATTATGAGCCTGTTTGGGGAAGGGGGCGGTAGGGATTTAGGGAATATCTTTACGTTTGTAGGCTTATGGGTTGGCAGTAATGAAATTGAGGAAAATACGCCAGTTGAATTAACTGCCGATACTACAGTCACCATGAGATACAATTGGAGTATTAAGGGTTTAAATCCTCCGGCCCAACCGGGAGATACAGCATCAATCGAAATCCCGGATATCTTTGATACCGCCGGAAGCTTTCCTGATAGCCCTATATTATTAAGTGATAACGAAACCAAGGTAGGAACATGGACTATATCCAGCGGTTATTTAAAGTTTACCTTTGATGAAGGATTAGAAGGCATTGATCCTGACGCTCTTGAAGATGCCTTTGTCGAATTTGGCTTTAAATTAAATATGAATCAATTTGAAGAGGGTATTACCCAAAGGATTGAATTCAGCGATTCCCTTAATAAAGAATTTAAACTAACCGTTAAACCTGATACCACTGCCGCAAAGGCCATTACCAAAGTAGGGATTCCGGATGGTACAGGCACAGATGCTAAAAAGGATGCTAAAAATATTACCTGGACTATTGATGTGCTTAATACTGGGAACACATCATTAGAAGGCGCGGTTTTATCCGAAGATACCATACCTACGGGCTTATCCTTAAAAACTGATAGCTTTTATATAACACCCTTAATTATGGGGCTTAATGGTACCGCAAATCTAAGTCTAAATGGAAGTTCTACTCATATTACGAACCCATCTAAAGGCGAAGGCTTTGAAGTTAACCTACCTAAGATGGAACCCTACAACGGTTATCGGGTAACATATACCACTGCCATAGATGGTATTGGTATAGAAAGTTTTACGAATACTGCTAAGCTAACTAAAGGTGAAGATGAACCAATAACCGCAATAGAAACGGTAACTGCTCTAACGTACACCCCTCCCATAGTGAAATCCGGCAAAAAAGTGGGTAATAATAATGATGAAATAGAATGGACCATAACCGTAAACGAGGGCAAAAGTGCCAGCATAGCTACTCCCATAGTAAAAGATACTTTGCCAGATGGATTAGCAATAAAAGAAGTGGCGGGAACTAAACAAATTAAGGTATTTAAGAATGATGTTGATGTTACCGGCTCAGCAGGTGTTGCCGACTCTCCGTTTGCAATAACACTGCCTAGCATAGGAAATGGTGATACTTACAAAATAGTCTATACCACAACCATCGACTATACAAAAGTAAATGAGGGAGTTTATCGGCAGACAAGTTCTTTTACCAACCAGGCAACTTTATCGAATGGTGCGAGTCAAATAGGAGACCCGGTTTCATACAAGGTAGATGTTACTAGGAAAAACTTATTAGCTAAGGAGGGTTCTAATCCTAGTAACTATGGGGATACTCTTAGCTGGACTATCAAAGTTAATGAGGCCTATCATAGCATTGCCAACGCAACATTACATGATAAAATTCCGGCGGATCTGCTCTTTAATAAAGATAATGTTACTATTAAAAAGAGAGCAAAAAATGGGAGCTGGGTAACCCTAACAGATGATGCTAAGCCTACCGTATCAGATATGGATGGAGATAGGAAAGTAACCATTACCTTAGGTAATATAACAGAAGAATATGAGATTAACTATACAACAAAATTAACTGCGGCTGACTTTGCAGAAGGTAAAAACTTCAAGAATGAAGCCTGGCTGACTTATGACAACCCGGGCACAGGCCCAGGCAGTGGTACGCTAGAACATAAGGTTGGTAAAGAGCTAAAACCTGCTGATAATAGCTATAACAAAATTTCCACCGGTGTAGACTACGCTGAAAAGACTATCTCTTGGAAAATGGAAATCGACCCTATTAAGGAGCCGATTACAGAATTGCATATAGTTGACACCTTCCCCCATAACGGGTTGATATTTTTACCGGATTCCTTGGAGATTAAAAAAGGTAGTACTACTATAATGACCCCAATAACCGATTATACCCTTGCCCCAAATACTGTTGGTGAGAATACCGGTTACCAAAATGGTTTTACCGTAGCATTTACTCCTGGCACTAGCGAAAATCCGCTGCTAAGTGGGCAGAAAATAACCATCACCTATCAAACTTCCTACGATCCCCAAGAGGTAGTGGATGAAAATGTGCTTATCCCATATACCGGCACAGGGGATACCAAAGAATACAAAAACCAAGCAGCAATCACAGGTCAAACTAAAAGTGCAAAAAGTATAAACAAACTACTAAATGCTACAGCTTTAACTAATGAAAATACCGATTCACCCTCCTGGAACAGCGGTAAAAAAGAAGGTAGCCGGGTATATAAAGACAACAGTGGGGCGATTAACGCTGGTTGGGTAAGCGGGAAAGAACGGCTTATTGAGTGGAAGATTTATATCAACTATTTAGCTCAGGATTTAGGAAACGGTGTTACAGTTACAGATACCTTGGGTTATGACGGAACAATCGTTTTAGATAGTGTGAAAATCAAGGAATACACCGTAAACTCGTCATCAGGGGCAACTATAGACGGAGATACTGCACCAATCCTTTATGACAAGACTCTGAGCGATGATGACAAAACATTAAATATAAGCTTCTCAGGAACTGTGGATAAAAAAAGGTATGTAATCATCTACCACACAACCGTCCCGGATAAATCCCAAGGAACCTATAGCAACCATGCCACTGTCAAGGTTGCTGGCACCGACTATCCTTACCAAGGCTCAGTTAGCTACAATGAGCATCAATCATTTGTGGATAAAAAAGCTTTAGTAACTGGCACAAAAGTTTATACAGATGATGAGGTTAATTGGGAAATAGCAATCAACGATAGCTTATCAACTAATATGGCAAATGTGGTGGTTACAGATACCATTGCTAAAGGAATGGCCTTCAAATCCGGGAGTTTAGAGATTTATAGGATTGAGGGCGGCAGTGAGGTTGATGCTAGTGGGGAGTATGAAAGCGACGTCACCGGCAATCACAATGATGGAACTACACTAACCATCACCTTTAAGGGCCCCATCAGCCATAAGTATATTATCAGATACCAAACTATAGTTACAGCTATAAGCGGAACTGTCAGTAATACTGCTAAAATTACAGGCAGCCATGTAACGGGAGGAAAGACTTCAGGCAAAACTTTTTCCTCTGAGAAATTCGGTTCTACAGGTGGAGTTATCGCTAATAAAGGCAAAATCCGTATCGAAAAAGCAGATCCAGACGGAAGTATAATAACTGCCAATCCAATCAAAGCACAGTTCAAACTATGGTATAACCTTAATGGAGAACAAGTTCCCTTTAACCAGGGAGAACTATTTACAACGAATAACGGAGTAATAGAAATAACTAATCTCCCCTTAAGAGAATACCAATTAGAAGAAGTCACGGCTCCCAAAGGTTTTGAAAAATTGGCTGAAAAAGTAACTGTTAATGTAAACAAACAATTCCAAAATAAGGCCGAAAATGTTATAAAAGTTGAAGTAAAAAACCAAAAAACCAAGATAAGTATCACAGGAACCAAGAAATGGATAGATAGCCCGGATGACAAACCTGCCATAACCCTTCAATTGTATAGAAACGAGGATGTAATAAACGAGGTTGAATTAACGGGTGAACCCTGGAGCCATACCTGGAATGTAGATAAGACAGATAATCAAGGTAAAGATTATAATTATAGGGTAGATGAAAAGGAAGATCTTGAACATTATACGAAGGATGTTGCTCTGGTAGAAGGCGGGTTTGAAATTACCAACACCTACACCTATGTATCAGACAAGATCGAGATTACAGGAACCAAGGTCTGGAAGGGTGGGCCGGAAGTAAAACCGGATATTCAACTTCAACTTTACAGAAACAACGAAGCCCTTGAAGACCCAGTTACACTAACTAACGGGACAACAACTCATACCTGGATCAACTTAGATAAAACAGATCACGGCAGAACACCTTACCAATACCGCATTGATGAAGTTAAAGTCCCTGCTAATCACAGCAAATCCATCTCAGAAGACGGACTTACTATTACCAACACCTACTACAGTCCACCTGTCGGTGGTGGTTCACCAAAAACAGCCATTACCGGAGGTAAGATTTGGGAAGGGGGACCAAGCAGCAAGCCAACTATCCAACTTCAGCTCTATAGAAACGGAATAGAGCATGGGGATCCGGTAGAACTGACAGATGGCCAACTAAGCTATACCTGGAACGATGTAGATAAAAATGATAACACAGGCAAGGACTATACCTATACCGTAGATGAGCTAGCGGTTCCGGCAAACTATGTTAAAGCAATCTCGAAGGATGGATTAATCATCACCAACACCTATAATGGAAAGGAAAAGGAATATGCCATCGACCTCAAGGCTAATCCTTCTACCATTGTTGGGGACGGCAAATCCGAAACTGTTTTAACTGCTAAGGTAACAGATGAAAATGGTAATCCTGTAGCGGGTGTGGAAGTATTTTTCGATGCACCTATGGGAACCTTCCTTGGAGACCCTGGTAACCCGGAAAGTGGTAAGAACACTGGTTTAACTAATGCCAATGGTGAAGCCCACATCCTTTACCGCTCCGAAAAAATCGAAGGCATAGAGTCCAAAGTAGTTCCAGTAAATGCTACAGTTGAAGACCCGGAAAAGGATCTTTACGCTACTGATACCATTTACGTTACCTTTGAACCGGCTTCTATAATAGGAGTAGTAATTGATAATACTACCGGTAAGCCCATAGATGGTGCTAAGGTTATTGTAACTAAGGATTTCGATGGTGACGGCATCGTAGACTTCTACGCCGAACAAATTACCGGGCCCGATGGCAAATACAAAATTGCCATTCCTAAAGGGGATATGGTATACGATGTTGAAATTATTAAACCGATCTACCTTAACGGTGAAAAAGTAGAGGTTAGTTTTAAGCAAAAGGCTCAAGCCGGTGAGGTTTCTGCAGATAAGGAAGATGAAGAATTCCCGGCTAAAGAAACCTTTACAGGTATAATTATCACCAAGGATAAGGAAGGCAATGATAAGATTGCTTGCAAGGAAACCGGAGATAAAATTACCATCAGGCAGGTAAACGGGAATGGCAGCACCGGCATCAATGCGGTAGTAGACCCGAATACAGGGGTATTTACTATTGAGGGCTTATCAAAAGGCCAGACCTATGAATTTGTCATGACCATAGAGGCTGAGGGTCAAGAGCTGGTAGCAGGTAAAATAGTCGTTCAGCTTGATACTGACGGGGAGATCAGCATCCATCAGGAGCTAATCGACCCCTATGGCACCATCACCGATGGAAAGACCGGGGAGGTACTGGGAGATGTGCATGTCGAACTGTTTTACGCAGATACCGCCAGGAATAGAGCCAAGGGCAGAACACCCCACACTAAGGTTGTCCTACCCGCACTGCCGGGCTTTGCACCCAATGATAATGAAAATCCCCAGTGGAGTACCCCCACAACCGTATTTAATAATCACCCAAGTGTAAAAGACCATGGCAACTATGCCTGGATGGTCTTCCCTGAAGCAGATTACTATATCAAAGGTACCAAAACAGGTTATACTCCTTATACAAGCCCGACGATTTACGTAGACTTTGATGTAGTCAAGCATGACTTCGCCATGCAACCCCTTGATTCCAACGGCAATGAGGGTAGCAGCGGCGGCGGTGGCAGTAGTGGCGGTAGCAGCGGGGGAGGCGGCGGCATTACGCTAGCTCCGACCAAGCCCGACCAACCACCGGTCACCCCGGAATTAGCAGCACCGGAAGTCCCTGAAAAACCAACAGAACCGCAAAAGCCCCAAGAGCCTGTAAATCCGGAAACACCTGCCGATCCATCGGCTCAACAGGAAGCAAAAACACTGGAAACAGGGAATCATCAAGGTACAGCGGAAACCCCAATGGTAGGAAAAGCAGCCTTGCCGAAAACCGGCGAAAACACTAATTTAGGATTTTACCTTCTCGGTATGCTGTTCATTGCCTTAGGACTTTATCTGGGGAAAAGAAGAACATCATAGACGGTTAAGAGGCAGAGCGAATACTCTGCCTCTTTTTACAAAATTTTATAAGCGGGGAAATGGAAAATGTCGAAAAAAATAATCTCCATGATCTTAATAGCGGCAGGTATTGCCCTGCTGACCTATCCCAAGGCATCGGAAATGTGCAGCATCTATCTGCAAAAAAAATTGATCAGCCAATGGCAGGCAGTCCTTGCCCCTGTAGACCAAGGAGATAGCCCTGTTGAGAAAGCTGCTCCTCCGCTCTCCCCAATTCTTGATCCAGATAGTGAAGAAAACAACCCGCCAGAAGAACCCCTCACTCCGCAAGAAAAAGCCAGGCAAGACTATCTACGAAACCATATGGAAGGAATGTTAAAGATTGAGCGAATCGCCCTTGAATTGCCCATCCTAAAAAGTGCGACCGCAAGGAACCTGGATATATCAATAGCTCATGTGGAAAATACCGGGAAAATGGGCGAGCCGGGCAATTATGCCATAGCCGGCCATAGAAGCCACACCTACGGCAGAAATTTCAATCGGTTAGACGAAGTAAATGTAGAGGATCAGCTGGAAGTAACCGATGGAAAAAATACCCACACATACACCGTAACCCAAAAATTATATGTTGACCCCACCGAAATCCACGTTCTTAACAGCAATAAGGATCGCAAAGAAATAACCCTCATTACCTGTCACCCCATGATAAATCCAACCCATCGGCTGATCATTAAAGGCATCCTAAGGGAGTAAAGAAGAGTGTAGCGTGCAGGACACAGGGGGTGTTTCCCTAGAGATCAATTTAATCGATTCATTGTTAGGTGGCATCATTCTTTTGATAATGGAGTACTTGAATTCCTCACTGTATCTTCTCATAGTTTTTCCTCCTCGCACTGTTGCTTAAATAAATATTTAGAGGGCTATGACAACTATCCTAACACAGGGGGCAATATAGAAAAACAAAATACTTTATTTAAAATACATTAAATCCCATTTGTTTCGGTAAGTGCTATTAACGTTAATGAGTTGAAAGTGGTTTTTAACAATGCAGTAGACACAACTAAGGCCGTATTTGCAGTAAAAAGAGGGACTGTAACAGAGGATGTAACAGTAACTTGGAATGATGCGAAAACTGAAGCATCGCTAAAGCGTTCAGTAGGCAACTTTCCCGCAGCTGACTATACTGTAACAGTAACTGGTGTAGAAACTGCCGAAGGTAAAAACATCGGTACAGCTACTGTAGCTGAGGAAAAGATCGAATCAATTGAAATAGCTACCGAGCAATTGCAAAAGAGTGGAACAGCTCCAATAACCATTAACTTCATTAACCAGTATGGTAAGAACGCAACCGTTGCGGCAAATGATACTAACCTTACAATTACAGCCTATAACAACACTAAAGGTACTGCTATTTCTCAAGTAGCCGGTAAATATGAATTAGATGCCAGTGTCGCAGATGCAAAAGACGAAGTAAGAATAAATGTTCTTTACAAAACCGTTAGCACAACTAAAAATATAACAGTAGTTGCAGCAGCTACAGTCGGCGAGGTAACTTTAACAGAAGCTGTACTGCCAACTGGCAAAACCATGTTCACCCCAAAAGGAACAACTGATGTTGAAGTAAAATATACTGCGAAGAATACTTTAGGGGAAGACCAAAAATTAGTTGCAGGAAATGTTGGAACAACCAACAGTAATTTAGTAAAAATAATTTCTTCCGATGCAGCAGTTTTGAATCCTGCCGATGTAACTGTCGATGGTAACAATAAGATGAAAATTGCCAAGTTTGGTAAAGCAGGCACAGTTACTTTAACAGCTCTATCTACAGCAACTGGCAAAACATCATCTATTGAGATCGTAGTTAATGAAAATGCTGGCGAACCCTACGCTGTAACCCTAGAAAAAACAACTGTGGAATTTGCAGCTGGATCAACAACACCATTTTATGTTGCAATGACCGTTGCAGACAAATACGACACACAAATTGCAGTCAAAGACCTAAAAATAGCGGACTATGAAATGTCTGTAGATAACTCTTCCGTTGCAGCTGCGGTGTTTGAAGGGTCAGTAGGAAATGACTATGGTAAAGTTAAGGTCACGCCTGCTCCAGGAACAACCAAAGGCCAAAGTGCCGTAGTTACAGTACTGGTTAAGGCTACTGGACAAAAAGCTACATTTACTGTAACCGCTAATGATGCCGCCCTACCTACATCAATTGATACTAAGAAAGATACAACAGTTTCAACTAGTCTATTAGCAGGCGCAACACAAACATTATCATATGACGTTAAGGATCAATACGGTACTGTACTTGGAGCAGTTGGAACGTACACAGTTGAATATACCACAAGTGATAACACTGTGCTTTCCATAACCTCCGATGAATCAGGTAAAGACGCAATAAATGCAGCCTCTGTAGATGTTAAAGCCTTGAAGGCTGGCACAGTCACTTTTAAAGCTCAACTTAAGAAAGACGGCGTTGCTATAGCTGAGAAAGCTTATACAATCACAGTGGGTGCAAACGATTCTACAAAAGTGACCTACGAAATACCTGCAATTGCACCTGTTTATAATACAGGAGTAGATGGAGTTAAAACGATAAACAATGCTTCAGGGGCTAGTGCTAAAAAGGCTGCTGTAGAATCAGGTTATGCAGAAGAAGTAGCATTACAAGCTAAGGACGCTAGTGGCAATGTTTCATTAGTACCCGTTTCGGCGGTAGCTAATGTGAGCTTAACACAGGCTGTTAAAGCCGATGGCAGTGCAGCTGCAGGTGCGCTAGAGTGGTTTGAATACAATGGCAAATTTTACGTAGTAACTAAAACTGACTTTGATGTAAGCGATTTTGCAGCAAGTAGTGGTGGCTCTGCTGATCTGAAAGCTAAGATTACATTTACAGTGAGTGCAGAGGATACTGTAAAGCTAGTATCGCAAGATATTACAATTTCTAAAGATGCCGCGGTTGCTCAATCAGTTGAGTTCAAGAGTGCAGCTCCTGGAACCCAGACTGCTACGGCCGTGACTGAATTAACAATTAATAATCTTGCTGGATATACAAAGGTTAGTCTAGATGGCGGAGCAACCGACGGAGTGGCCTATATTTGGGCCAAAGACCAATTCGGTGGATATGTTTTAAGTGATGACTCAGCTGGAACCACTGCTTCATTATTCGCAGTGAGTGGTGCGGATGCTGCTAAATTAAATCTTGATACCGTAACATTCGATGAGTCTAACGGAAAAATCGCTATAGCAGATACAAGCGGCGACAAAGCATCTACATTCACTGCTAACAATGCTAAGTTCCGTATCATTGCAGCATCTGGCGATAAGACCGCGTTTATTACTGTTACGATGGTTGATGGTATTCTCCCTGTTGCAGGAACACCCACTGCAGCCGCTTACGATCCGACAACGGGTATATTGAAGCTAACTACAACAGGCGCATCTGTTGTAGGGGATTTAGTTGATGTTACAAAGGTTAAGTTCACAACAACTACAGGAACACCTTTTACTGGTGCAAATAATTTTGCATTGACTACCTCAACAGGTACAGTTACAAGTGCAACAGAAATTACTATTACTTTAAGTACAGATGACAAGACTGAGCTTGAGAAAGAAACTACACTTGCCAATATTGGGGTAACTACATCTAACGGTTTACTCAAAGATGTAGCTGGCAACGTTAGTGTTGATGGTGCTGCAACATTAGCTAATACTGCGACCACTGTTACTGGCGAATAAAAAAGTACGAAACGTTACTCAATGAATTCTGCTCGAGGGAAGGTTTCTCATTCGGTCAACCTCCCCCTCAGGGTCTGACCCCCCTCATAATTCGACAAAATCAGAGAAACCTGGTTGCTCATCAGAGTGGCCAGGTTTCTTCACGTTAAGGTGCCTTATGAAACAATGCACTTACAAGTCAATATAAAGCAAAAACTTGATTGAATATCCAGAAGATGCTCGTGGGAAGGTTGACCCTTGGATGGGAAACCTTCCCGCGAGCACAGTCTTAATTAGTCATTATTGACTACTAATGTATCGTTTCCAGATTCATCTTTTATGGTTACTGTTACAGTGTCAGACACGCCCCAGAAAGCGTCACTAATCTTGATAGTTTGAGTGTATTCAGCGTCGTCATCATTACCTTTGTCGTTTGTTAAAGATACAGCACCAGTTGCAGCTGTGAATGTTACGTCTGTACCATAGCCATCATCATCAGTAATTGTCACTTCATAGCGAGGTGTAGTACCATCCCATAATATTGCACTGAAATCAGTTACTTCGTCAATACCAGCAATCTTAGCGCTTACATTAGGTGTAGTTTTTACGCTTACTGCAAATTCAAAGTCCTCGTGAGCCTTTACTGCAGCCTTCAAATCATCGATTACTGCTTGGTATTGTGCTTTAACTAAGCTGGCATCATCCAATGCATCGATTGCTGCAGCCGCTGTATTGTAAGCAGTTTCAAAAGCACTCACTTCACCAGCATCAAAGCCATCAGATAGGATATCAGCAGCAGCGTCTTGCGTATCAACTAACTTTTCATATGCAGCTACTTCAGCAGCTATACCAGCAAAAAGTGCAGAGTTATTGAACGCCAATGTTTTCTCACCAGGATTGTTCAGCAGGTTGCTGTCCATACTTTCTAGATGTCTTGATATGTTCAGGATGTGTGGTGCATTTATACCATTCAAGGTATTTTGCGGCAGTCTGATTGTTACGGAGTCATACACGTTGTCCAGATCATCGTACCCTTTAATGTCAGTAAGAATTTGAGAGCCATTGGGCAGATTTACTCCGTTCAATGTGTAGTTCGCAGTCTTTAGCACATTCTTGAAGTCACCAGTGGTAGCTATAGCCTTGGAGAACTTGATGTATACGTAATCATAATTTGAGTCGCCGTCAGCAGCGTCTGTATCTTCAACTACCAAGTCATCATCCACGTCTGCAAATGCCCAAAGAACTTCAAAGTCGGTGTCTACAGGAACTGAACCTGCTACTGTAAATTCTTTTGTTGCGGACGGTGCGGTGTTACCTACGTCATCGGAGATAGAACGAATTACCAGCGTCCAGTCACCTGCTTCTAAGGCAACAGCCGGTGTTACGGTCAGTTCTTTGTCATAATCGTCAGCAAATGAAGCTGCAACTGTTCCAGGAATAGTCTTGCTTAGATCACTCTTAATAAATTCTGCGGTCGGTACAGGTAATGCCGATTGATTTTGAGCTAATGTTATACCTTCGCTGTTAGCAGTTGCGTTAAGCTTGACAGGCTCACTCATAGTTACTGTGCTTATGCCTGCCCCTTTTTCCACGATCTTGGCAATCGTCGGGCTGGTTGTGTCAGGTGTAAGCATTGCTCCACCCAGGGTCAGGTTTTGCTCAGCATTCTTCTTGCCGTTTGCAACGTTGGTTACGGCATTGGCAGGAACGTGTAGTCTATAGCTGTCGTTGTAGTAATTCTTTTTTGTGGTTGCTGTGTCGTATACTTTTGTCCAGTCATAGTCAGTTTCGAGTATGAACTCATTGTCAGCAACCGAAGCTATAAGGATATCTAAAGTAGTGTTGTTCGGTGTTGCGGTTGTTACCATGTTACCCACATCTTCCCACGCAGAAGTGGTTACGTTGTACTTTTGTAACTTAATTTTCCCTGCTAAAGCAGCGGTGTTTTCAGAAATATTCTTGTTGAATTTTAGTACCCACTGCTCAGGAGATTGAACTTCCACACTTGCCTCCGGGGCATCAATGTCTGCCGGTATAATAAAGTCTAGTGTTTGAGTATTCATGATATTGGCATTGTCCACTTTAAATGCCCAGTCACCAATATTGGCAGCCTGTACAGAGTGTGTGCCGGGCTGGAAGTAGATTTGATTTCCAGCGGTATCGTCTCCCAGTTCAATGGTTACAATATGTCTCAGGTCTTCACCCGTTGCGGGATTAAATGCTCCCACAGTTGCTGTTCCATTCCAAGTAGTACTGTTGAGCAGTTTACCATTAATGGACCAGTTAGCTTTTGCTGTTGCTGAAGTATTTTCTATAGGCTCGGAGAAAATCACTTTGATTTTCTTAAGACCCTCACGAGTAACGTTTAGCATAGAAGGTTTTCTTGTATCAGTGAGTTTGAAGGTAGTTTCTCTTGCTACGTTTACACTGCCGCTTTTGTCAATAAACTCAATATATACGTCAGCGTTATCCACTAAGTAGGCTCCAGCTTCAACGTCTAGCATAATTTGAAGAGCTTTGCTGTTACCTTGTACAGGTAGTAATCCGACAACATCAACACCGGTACCGCCACCTTTAGTTGTCGATTTGGTTTTAACAGTTATTTCCGCTTTTCCGGAGTCAACAGCAAAGGTGCCGCTTGTTACATAATCAGCAACATTTACTTCTTTGTTAAAGTAGGCAATGATTCTATCCGCCTGATTTGCTTCAGCATCGGTCATGGAAGCACCGATGGTTTCATCTTCGATAGCTTCAGGGTTTGGCGTTAATAATAGGTTGAGTTCTGCCTTAAGGTTGATCAAATCTACATCAGCGGCCTCAACGATTTGGGCTTGGAGGTTTGCGTATTGGTCTTTAGTTAAGAATTCAGAAGTGTACTGTACTGTTGCAACCCCGTTCTGCACAGCTACGCGCTGTTCAGCAAAGTTACCGAAGGTAGCGGTGAAAGCAACCTCAACATCTTCGGCGTCGGTTACAATCTTGCCTTCAGCGTCCTTTAGGCTAAAGGTTACCAATGCACTGGAAGCACCGTCGGCCTTTAAAAATTCAACGTCAGCCTCCATGGCGGGTCTAAACAAGTCAACAATAGCTGGCATGGTGAAATTAAAATTTACGTCTTTTTGAACCTCGGCACCAATTTGAAGGCCGCTAGCGATCAATGTGTAATTGGTTTCCGGTTCAGCTCCGTTAACTGTAAGGATGACGTTATCCTTCGCTTCATTCAGAGTGGCAGCAACAACGGTCATACCGGCAATCTGAAAATTGGATGCACTCGCATCGTCAACTGCCTGGCTTAACATTACTATCAACTTAGTACTGGTAATAGCACAAACCACCCCTTTTTTATAAATTTCTCAGAGCAACCAGGATTTGCTTCGGTTGGTTAGCCTGTCCTTTTTAATTTTTTAAAGGTGTCAGGCACCATGTGATTCAGAGGGGTAATAATCGAGGGTACATATTCGATCCGTACAATGATAAAGCTAAATTGTTGGATAGGATAAGGGTATACAAACAAAAAGTGGGGTTTACCTTGTATTCGGTGACGAGAGTTTTCCTTTGGCTATTATGCCAAGACAAAAAGTAGTCCAACGTAAAAGGTTAGATGAAATCTTAATTCAAACAGGACTAACTTAAGAAGAGTTTCAGTTAGTTAAAAATGGTTCCCGCAAGAGGAACCTTACCTTATTTAAGAGAGCCTATGCCAGGGAAGCTGTAACCCATGGCTATACCCGAGAAGAAATTGCGACGAACATGAATCTTTCTAAAGTAGCCATGCAAAAGCTGCTTTATGATAGTGACTGACTTTAAATTCCTCTAAGACTCTGGTAATATGGATTCAGGAACTGCCGGTATCAATAGTTAGAACGGGTGTACAAGATTATCTTTCTAAATGTAGGAATTGGGGTGCGTTTGCGATGAGGTTAATTAAAACTTTTTTCTTTGTTATGCTAAGCTTTTTCTTATTTAATGCGTCTGCCTTTGCCCAGGGACTAAACATCGTAATAAACGGTGTTTCGGCTGAATTTTCAGGGGCCAAGCCCTATCTCAATGAAGACGGTCGTGCTATGGTACCGATTCGATTCATTAGTGAAAAATTAGGAGCAAATGTAAAATGGGATAATGCAACTCAATCGGTGGTTATAGATGAACACAATGCAAAGATTGTCCTGCCTATCAATAAACAAACTGCATTAATAAATGGTATAGAAAAACAGCTCGATTCTAAGGCAGTAATTAAAGACGGCTTTACTATGGTTCCTCTACGTTTTGTAAGTGATGTGTTGGGTGCTAAAGTCCTATACAGTAACACCACCATGAGTATTCGCATTAGTACCGAAAAACAATCAGCGGTTTACACAGCAGACAGAAACAATAAATATAAGAATCCACCCCAAATGTTTATAGATAAAAACAAACATTATGAGGCAACAGTTAAGACCAATCGGGGAAGTTTTAAAATAGATTTTTTTGCTGCTGAAACTCCCTCTACTGTAAATAATTTTATCTTCTTAGCTAAGGAAGGTTTCTACAATGGAGTTCCCTTCCACCGTATCATTAAGGACTTTATGGTGCAGACCGGAGACCCCCTTGGCAACGGTACTGGTGGGCCAGGCTATAAGTTTAATGATGAACTTCCCCCACCCCACCCCTATGCATCTGGTATGATTGCAATGGCCAACAGTGGCCCAAATACCAATGGCAGCCAGTTTTTTATCTGTACTGGGGAGCAAGCCAAATTTCTAAACAACACGCCAAATTATACAGTATTTGGTCAGATTATTGAGGGCATGGAGGTTGTTCGAATTATTTCTGACACACCCGTTGTAAAGAATGACTGGGGTGAGTTGAGCCAACCAATGGAGCAAATCTATATCAATAATATTAGCATTGTTGAGAAGTAAGCAGGTCCTTTGGTGTCAGGCACCATACTTGTTAACCGTTCATGATAATTGGGCGGTTTGTTTTTATATAATTTACTTTACTAATCTTTGTAATTGCTGTAAGTGGTGGAGTTTACTATTGCCACTGAGTAAATTATTAATTATTATAAACGAAAGGTCCTTGGAAAGATGCTTTCCTTGAGCCTTTCGTTTATAGACTTCAACAAGGAAGTGTTTTGAGTGTATCAAACTAAGGTTGCACCTGTAACATTAGTTAATATTTTTGTATGCTTGATTTTGTTTCTATTCATTATGTTGTTTATGCCATGTACCCAGGCCCAGGCGGAATCACCTGATCAACAAGCAAGTAATTCTGTTAAAACAGATAGAATCATTGTTAAGTTCAAGCCTGGTGCAACCTTTAAGTCTCGAACAATTCAAGGACACGGTTTAGGAGGGGTTAGCAATACTTATTCTATTCCGGTACATGAGAGTCAGAATATTAATGATTTGATCCAACTCTATGAATCAAAAAACGAGGTAGAGTATGTTCAGCCGGATTATAGGAGAAGAGCCAATAATCTTTCCCAGGAAATCTCAAGCTTTAATTGGGGCGTTGCCAGAACAGGCGTGCGCATACTAAGCCAACGTGTTATTGGGAACAGTACAGCCATTGTTGCCGTCTTGGACAGCGGGGTTTATTCTGACCACTCTCTTTTATACGGAAAGGTTTTGACAGGGTATGATTTTGTAAATGAAGATCATGATCCTGAGGATCCAATAGGTCATGGTACGCAGGTTTCTGGGATTATCGCCATGTCCACAGGGAACCAACGAGTACGAATTTTGCCTGTCAAGGTTTTAGATGAAGATGGGTATGGCTATGATTCAGACATTGTGGAGGGTATCTACTATGCCGTGGAGAGGGGTGCTGACGTTATTAACTTAAGTTTGGGTGGGGAAGGTGAGTCACCTGTTTTAGAGGAGGCGGTACGTTATGCCATAAGTAAAGGGGTTGTGGTGGTAGCTGCAGCAGGGAACGAGGCCTCGGATGCCGCTAATTTTTCACCGGCCAACATACGGGAGTGTATTACTGTTTCTGCAGTGAATCAATCAGATAAGATAACTTATTTTTCTAATTACGGGTCAGTTGTGGATGTTGCAGCACCTGGTGAAAATATATTTTCCTCTGTGCCTCTGGAGGGTGATATGGACGGCAAGTTGGACGGCTATATTAGTTCAAATGGGACTTCCTTTGCAGCACCCTTTGTTTCTGCCATTACAGCACTTCTTCGAGTTAATGATAATGATTTAAGTACCAGTAAAATTGAAGAAATTATTTACCATTACTCCGACGATGTAGGCATAAAAGGAAAGGACTCTAGTTATGGCTACGGTATTGTGAACTTTACTAACTATAAGAATAGTTATCCAACTAAGGTAGAACAATTGGTTAACCGTGTATACCAAAAAGGCTTTGGCAGGGATGCAGATGAAGAGGGGCTAAAGTATTGGACCGAACGATTAATGGGAATTAGCCAACCGATTACGGCTGCGGGCTTTGTAGATCACATGTTTATTGGGGCACCTGAATTTGTTAACAAGCAGTTGTCGGATGATGAACTGATCAATGCCTATTATTATACTTTTTTTAATAGGTTACCGGATCCAGAAGGTCTGGAGTATTGGAAAGGAAGGCTCTATGATATTAGTAAGCGGGCAATTGTAGCTGGGATGTTGGATGCCGGTGAAGAGTTCCGAAGTGTATGTGATAATGCCGGGATTGAGCAAGGTAGAATCGAAAACGATGCTGCTGATGATATGCCAGCACATCCTATCACATCAATTAACACAGTTATGGATATAGTCGTAAGTGTGGGTAGTGCCAGTGTCGGCTTACCTGACAAGGTTATAGTAAACTTTGACAATGGACGAACCAGAGAAAAATCAGTTTTCTGGGATACCACCGGCTTAAATTTGAATCTGGCAGGTTCGTATGTTTTACAGGGAGTTGTTGAGGACACGACCCTGAAGGTTACAGTCAAGGTAATTGTAGGGCAACAAACAGATGAATTAGAGGACATTTCAATCGAATAAAATTTAGTTTTGCTTAAAGCATGTTCATATCTAACATCTGGTATTCTTGAGATTACTTAAAACAAAAGGAAGAATTCTTTGGTCAACTATAATTAGAATTCTCCCTTAGTCCAGCAAGTTTATGTATTATTTCATTGCTTTGCCAAATTTCTTCTTTTAGGCGGTTGGCCTGGCAAGCTTTATATAACAATTACTCATATCATCAACTTTATTAAGAATGTTCTCCGGGCCAAAGGATGAGATAAATAGGTTTGCTGTTAGTGGCTGGACAACAAAGTTTTCTGGGTAAAATATGCTTGAAGCAAGTTCCTTATCATAATTATATCAGAACAGCTAAGCTTACAGTTAAAAATAATTCATAAGGGAAAATCAAGTCCTACCTCAATATTTGGCATAAACTTTGGTTTTTCTAATATTCTGTTCTGGCACTGAATGGTTAGCATGGCACTTATCACCCTTTAAAAAAGAGTCCAGGGCACTTACTTTGCTAATTAATAAGCTTTATAATAAAGTGGTTAAGAAGAAAGAGGTGCCTACTTTGTTTGGGATACTACGTTTTTTTTTGGCCATATTTGTGGCCATTAGCCATATGACATTAATCCAGGGATTTAATATTGGCGTATCATCGGTGGTAATATTTTACCTTCTTTCTGGCTATGTAATGACCCATTCATTTAAGGTTAATTTTGAAGGTGAATTAAGAAATATTGGGTGCTTTTATCGGGACAGGTTGTTAAGGGTATATCCATTGTATTTTTTTTACGCTATAATGACGATTATTTTTGTTGTTTTAACTGGATACGGTAAACCAGAGTTTAACCTAATATCGCTTATTAATAATTTTACTATCGTTTTGCTGAATTATTGTATGTGGCTAGACGGTAGTACCATCTATGTACTGCAGGAGCCTAAATGGTGGTTAATACCTCCTGCCTGGTCCCTAGGGGCAGAACTGCAGTTTTATCTTCTGATACCCTTTATACTTAGATACCAGAAATCAATGTGTATACTAATCCTAGCAAGCTTGCTTGTATTTGTCATGGCTACCCTGGGTATTATCGATACCGACTATTTTGGTTACCGGGTTTTAGCCGGCACATTATTTATCTTTTTGAGTGGTAGTCTTTTGTATGGGGCTAATCAGATGATAGGTGGGAATGATGAAAAGTTCTTAAAGATTATCTGGGTTTTTGCACTCCTTTGGCTGTGTGTCCTTGCCTTTTATGAGCAAATAGAGGTGCCCTTTACATTGGAAGTGCTAGTGGGTTATATCCTTGGCGTCTTGGTGGTTGCAGTTTTGTCCAGGGTGCAGGTAAGCTCCCCAATAGAGAACCTTTTAGGAGCTTTATCTTACCCAATTTTCCTTTGCCATTTCTTGGCCTTTTGGATAATTGCTTACCTATCAGCAAAATATCAGGTAACTTTGGGACAAAGGGGACTGTTTATTGTACAACTGTTTTTAACTGTTTTGATGGGCTATATCGGCTACAGATTGATAGACATCCCTGTACAAAGGATACGAAAGTCCCTGCAAAGGAATTCGACATTTGGGGATTCACTTCAAAAAAACATAAAGGGATAAGATCTTAGATGTCGTCCACGGGTAGCTATTTCTTCTTTAATTGCATTCCAAACCTTCCTAAAAATTTTCTTACCTTTTTTGGAAGACCTTGTCAATTATTTTACCGAAACACAAGGGGACAGTTATTGAAGGGAGCAATCGGAAGTTTTGCATGAAATTAGGCCAAACTGTCAGGTATTAACTGACGGTTTGGCCTTAACTATTACCTAGTAGTAATACTAGACTGCAAAATTTTTGATTGTCCAGAAAAATGAAGTCGCTCCCCCTCCCCAAAATCGGCTTGCGATTGTCAATAAAAACTGAGCCACTTTAGTTCATTAAGAAACCTGTTGAGTATTCCGGTCTCTCAGAGCCAGTTAATCCGATGCGAAGAGCCACTATTTCCGAATGAGGGAGCCACTAGCTTCAATTGACTAATCCGCTATTGAGAGCCACCTTTTGAGAGTATTACAATTTA
>NZ_JBAIYV010000053.1:0-16435 GCF_036763075.1 Desulfotomaculum sp. 1211_IL3151
CTGTTAGAATTCATGAACATTGTGGCATGATATCACCTTATGATTTCGAAAGTGCTTTAGCATGTTAAAACAATAAACTAGGGATATTTCTACTTTTAACTTGTCCGATATCTTGACAGAAGACCAGTAATGAAGTATTCCCATTTTTTCTTTTGCTGCCGACAATCCCTAAGATTTTAATAATACCTCCCCCTTTTCTACCTTTCTTTCCCGACTGCTATTGAATATGTTGGGTAAGCATACCATAACGACTCGCTTACCACAAGACTCCGCAGCCAGCAACGGCGCGCGCAGGCAGAACTCCGTTCCGTGCTTTTCAAAAAGTAAAAACCCGCCTGACGGCGGATTTTTCTTAGCGCGTATAAGCTCTGTTTTAAATTTGTTTTGAATAACTGAACAAAATAAGAAAAACCCGTTATATTCCATAAGGAAGAATGAGCAAACCAACTTGAATTAACGCTATTCCTAAAAAATATGTTTAATATTTTTCAGTAACTACCCCTAATGAAGAAGCCTTAATAAAAGGTAAATTATGAAGGGTATTTAAACGATCAACATCCCCGGTAACAACCGCTCCCAAAACCCGAATATCTTCTTTTGTTAAATTACCGTCTTCACCTGCAATATTTCGATAAACTCGTTCAAATTCAGATTTAAACCTGGTTGCATGTTCCCCTCCGTTTTTAAATGCCCAAATGAAATTCTGTACAGGGTCTTCTTGAGGTTCCCCATTACCATCATAAGCCTTTATACCATAAACTGTTCTTTCGGAACGTATTCTGGCAGGGTAATCAACTTCTTGGGTTGTCCCTTCAGAATCCTGTTGCTTTTCCTTACGTAATTTACTGGCTTCTTTTTCCTCCCCACTTAAGTCATCTACCCAATACCAAGAAAGTGTTACATTGTCAGGGAGCATATTATTAACCTCATCTATACTGTAATCCTTATCAAAGGATAAAGCCATTTCCATAACCTTGTCAGATCCTATATTATTCAAGAGCAGCAAATCATTTTTATATTTGGGATAACTGATAAAAGGATAAAAGAAGACCATCTCTCTTTGCCCCAACTCATTATACCTCTGCATATCTAAATCCCCGGCATCAAAACTATTTCCTAAAATCAATGGCGACGATGTACCTATTCTGTTACCCCATTCGTTCCGAAATAAACCGTAGCTGTAGTCCCCTTCACCGCTATATACTATTTTACCTTCAATAATCTTATAGGTTGTATATTCATTTCTGCCACCAAGAATTTCGTGATACCGAGATACTCTACCAACATATTTATTAGGTGCGGAAATTTCATTAAAATTATCTACAGCAATTTGCACTGGTCCTTCCAATCGGTAATTTATGCCACGATTTGCAATCGAACCTCCGATAAAAAGGACTACGATAACAAGAATACTGATTAACACATTTCTTAAAATGGAATGCCATTTGGCTTTTTTAATCGCCCTTCTTAATTTATTATTACTTGAGACAAAAAATAAGCTATCCAGTTCTTCTTCATCATTTTGCTCTTGGCTATTTAGTTGATTCTTATTCAAGTTTTAATCCCTCCCAAATTTCCTTAAACTTATTTCTTGCTCTATAAAGATAAACTTTGACTTTTTCTTCATTGAATTCTAAAGTATTTGCAATATCTTTATAAGACAGACCTATAATATACTTTAAAACCAGTAGTTCCCTATAAGAGGGTTTCAGGAGATTCAATGCCTTCTGGATGGATTGTTTTGTTTCTTCACTTATAAAATAATCTTCCGTACTTTCGGTAAGCATCTTTAGGTTGTGCGAATCATTTGCAGAAAGATTACTCTGTTTCTTTTTCTTGTTATACAGGCTGTAATAGCTATTAATGGACACCTTAAAAAGCCAGGGTCTGACTTTTTCTTCATCTATGGCATCAATGTTTTTTATGGTTTTGTATAAGGTTTCTTGAACAATATCTTCAGCATCTTCTTTGGAAGCTCCCATTTTTAAAAGATACTTAAAGACGGTCTTTGCTTCCTCCAATAGAAGCTCTTCTAAAGTGTCATGCCGCATTTTTCACCACCTTACCAGGGACATCCTAACCGGTTAAGAAATAATATGTTGTTAAGCTTACACAGATATAACCGTTATGTACCTAAAAAGTATACATGCCTTTTAAATTTAATTTATCTTAGTTAAAAATTAAAACCCTAACCCTTATAATTAGTTGCCCCTTGGGAGGTTTTTAACACCAAATATAGACAAAATACGCCTAAGAATTACTCAAAAAACACTTACTTTATTGGTAATTGGAAAAATTAATTTTAATAAAAAAGGTATTGTCTCTTAAAATTACACAAAAGACAATACCCCTTGCTTTGTTTAAATAAATTCTCTCAAATCCTTAGTAACTATCGAAATCTGAACCAGAATATAACACCATCTTCTTTATTTACAGCTCCGTAAGAAAAATTGTGTCGTTCCAAAATTGCACGGGAAATTGCTAATCCTAGACCCGAACCTTTTGTATGACTGCGTGATATATCTCCTTTTTTGAATGGTAACCATATTTCATCAATTTTATCTTCCGGTATGTGACTGCCACTATTATATATCTCCAGTGTATCGTTAAATATTCTTATATTTATTGAGCCTCCTTCGGGTGTGTTATCAATAGCATTAAAGAAAAAGTTATCAATAGCCCTTACGATTAAAGAGCGATCCGCCTTGATTAACGCTTTACCCTCCAAAGAAGTAGTAATTAATTTGTCTTCGCAAACCAGCTTGTAACGATCAATAATTTTTTTGCACACCTCACCAAGTGCTACATCTTCAAATTTAATTTGCAGTGAATCTGACTCTAATCTAGTTAGTTCGAGTATCTTGTGGATTATTTTATCCATACGGTTTACATTCGCCTGGATATGATTAGCATAATGCTCTCTTTTCTCTGTATGGATATTTTCTTGTAAATTTTGGGCATATCCAGAGATAATGCTCAAAGGAGTTTTTAGATCATGAGCCAGAGCATTGGTCATTTCCTTGCGCTGGTTTTCAAGTTCCTCCTGTTGTTTGTAAGTTTTAAAAGTTTGCGTCGCAAGTATTAATGCTGCCATACTAAATGTTATTAGACAGGAAACCCAGACGAAGGCTAAGGTAGTAAAACACCGTTCCCCGATATTTATGTCACAACCGATTACCGTCCAAAGGTCAGCCTCTAGACTTTGGTCATCATTCACTCTAACCTCATTCTGATAAGGTACCGGCAAATAGTAACGATAAGTTAGCAACTCTACCCTTTGAAATAAACCTTCTAAAATATTGAACGGATGAACGGCTTCTTTTAATTTGGACTGATCTACCACCATTTGGCGAAGCTCATTTCGTTTTTCACTGTTGGGATTTCCGTTATCTGGAACGATGGCTCCGTGTTCAAAATAGGGTAAACCCCTTGTGTTTTTAAAACCAGAAAGATAGACAATGTCATCTGTATGGACACCACCACTTGAACTCAGATTTCCTTTTTCATCAAATTTTTGGGCATACATAGCATTCACATTTACTTTTTCTGGAATGATCATACCATTATCGACCCAGAAACCCTGTAAGTTTACTGTATACCCTGAAATATCTCCTATCTTTTTCGGTTGTGGATTAGCGTATAAATATCTTTCAAGCTCCCTTATTTCTTCTTTGCTAAACCAATCCTTTGGACTTAAATAGCCATATCCTGTATAATTCTTATTTCCTTCTTTATATTTTGTATAGCTACACCGCCAATCGTTATTGGTATTAAAAAGAATTTCATAGTCACCCGTAAAAATTGCCATCTCAGAATCCATAAGGGTGAAAAAGGGACTCTCCTGTAATAACTCATTTTTTACCTTGGAAATATCTGTTATATGCTTGTCATTATCAAGGTGATTTTGCAAAACACCCTCAACTCTATTATTGACTTGTAAGGCGTATGTCCGGAGTTCCATGCCGGCTGCTTGTCTTTCCTGGAATACTAAAAATACGCTGAAACCTATCATCAGCACTAAATAGGTTGCCAAAAATACACTCAAAGTACGTAGGTAAATTATGCTTTTTGCTTTGTTCTTTTTCATTACTCCTCCTCCAGTTTATACCCTCTTTTAAATACAGTTTTGATTTGAGAAGAAGCGCTGCCTAAAGCTTTACGCAGTTTTTTTATATGGTTGTCCACCACTCTGTCATTACCATCAAAATCATATCCCCAAACCCTAACCAGTAGGCTGTCACGGCTCACCACTTGACCAAGATTGTCCATAAGAATCTTTAAAACAGCAAATTCTATTGGTGCCAGTATTACTTCCTCATCATTTACAAAAACCGTATAGCGATATGGGTCTAGTTTTATGCTACCTGCCGTCATTATTTCATTTCTTATCATACCTTTTGCACGCTTTAATAAAGCCGTTACTTTTGCATAAAGCTCTGCCAAAGAAAAAGGCTTCGTTACATAGTCATCGCAGCCAAGCTGATACCCATGCAATCGATCTTCTTCATTGTGCCTTGCTGTAATAAATATGATCGGCACATCGCTAATTTTTCTAAGCTCCCTACAAATTGTAAATCCGTCAACCTCGGGTAGCATGACATCCAAAAGTACCAAATCATATTCGTTGTCAAAGGATTTTTGGCAACCTTCATTCCCCGTTTCCGCAGAACTTACAGCAAAAGCTCCACTGCTTTTCTCTATAAAATAATCTGTAATAATTTCTCTCATTTCCGCATCATCTTCGACTAAAAGAAGCTTAAAAACCATCCTTTGCACCTCCGAGTATAGATTAGCATACAAAAATATCTTTTTTATGTCCTCTTCTAGCAAACACTTTTTGTAATCATTGCTATTAAAAGTTCATGGGAACATGTTAATCAACAACATGTCAAATAAATTTTCTCAAATTGACATCCCCAATAACATATGTTACTCTTAACCTATGTTATTGTTAAAAGAGGTGCATTGAATGTCAATCAAATCAGCAATATTAGGTATACTTAGTTGGAAGCCTTCAACCGGATACGAACTAAAAAAGACTTTTGAGGATTCCTCCTTTATGTATTGGTCTGGTAATAATAATCAAATTTACAAAGCTCTTATTCGTATGGAAGATGAAGAACTTGTTACAAGTAAAGTGATTCATCAGGATAACTCTCCTTCAAAAAAAATATATACCATAACAGAAGAAGGGCTTAAAGAATTAAAAGAGTGGGTTATATCATCACCGGAGGCTCCTGAAATAAAAAAATTATTTTTGGTACAACTTGCCTGGTCAGATATGTTAAGCAATCAAGAATTAAGTGAAATTCTCACAAAATATGAAAATGAAATCAAAGCACAATTGATTATGCAGCAGGAGAAGTGCAGACGTTCTATTCATTCTCCTAATTCTATTCATTCTCCTAATAGAAGCACTCGGGAAAGTTTAATATGGGAGATGATTTCAGAAAACATTATTTCAACCTATTATAATGAACTGAATTGGGTCCGTGAAACCCGTCAGAAGTTGTTTGAAAATGAAGCTGTGGAGGAAATAGATAAAATGAACTATCAAATTAGAGAAACAGAGAATAAAAAATATATTGAACTGATTTCTACTACCCAACCATTAAGTACCGAGAATGATGCACTTGATCTGGTGGCTTTATGCTGGGAGCATGAGGCACATGCGCTTATGATACACGATGCAGCCTTATCAGAAGACTTCTTCAAACTTAAAACCAAAGTGGCTGGTAATATTATTCAAAAATTTATAAACTATGGTATAAAAGCTGCTGCTATTATCCCTCAGGAGACAATTCAAAAAGGCAGATTTAAAGAGATGGTCATTGAAATAAACAAGGGCAATCATTTTAGAATATATGAAAGTAAAGAAGAAGCTGAAAGATGGCTTTTTAATTAGAAAGGAAGGTGAGATTGAGTAATATACGGATAGAGCCACCGTTCCGATTTGCGAGATCCACTTCAAATAGTGGCTCAAACCTATCATAATATTCAGAGATACAGTGGAAAATATATACAAATGGGAATCGGCGGTAATGATTCTTCATCCTATTCATCCAGATTGGAGGAAAAACTTTCATTCGCAGCAGAGACGTTCAAATATTTCAAACCACGGACGGCAAAAATGTCGATTTTCAGCGGATCGGATACTTAACTTCCTGAAAAATAAAGAATAATTACACTCCCATTGATAACAAAAACAGGGTATTATTTTTTAAAAGCACTAATAAATAATACCCTTGCTTTATTTTATACGAAGTCCTCGTTAAATCCTTAATATAAAAGTCTTTTTGAGCTTTAACCAACCGTTTTTGCCTTATTTCGATTGGTCTTTGTTATTAACAGCGGCCTGGGCCACCCGCTATCTTCTTAAGCAATGTAATATGAATTTTGATATTTACAAATCGTAATTATGTAATCTCCATCATTATATAATAAAATCACCTATCTTTTGCATTAGCACATCCGGACAATCAACGAAAGGAGAGTGTCCACTATTTTTTAGAATAATCAACTCCGCTTTGTCTCCCAGCGCTTCAACGGTTCCTCTTGCTGTCGCTTCCGGTATGATTATGTCCTTATCACCCCAAAAACTCAGTACCGGGGCCTCTATTTCATTTATCTGGTTATTACCCGCTGTATATCCATTATCTTCATTTGACATATTCAATGGCTTCCTTGCCAGTTATATGTTCGACGTCAATTGCAATAATATAAGCTTGCGAACATCCGATTATTTCCTTACGTTTGGCTTCTTCTGGTTGATCTCCTGAGTACTTTTCAACTAAAGCCTTAAAAGCTTCCAGCCGCTCATCACCTTCTACAATCCTTGCTTTACCAAAAGCAATAATGCTACGGAAATAACTAGTATATTTTTCACTTACTATCGTATCTTCATCGATTACTGAAAAAGATACCTTTGGGTAGTTCGAAATAGCATCGATTTTATGTCCGGCTTTTGCTGAATGAAAATAGATTTTGTCATTGTAATAGACATAGCTGAGTGGAACTGCATAAGGAAAGCCTTCATCACCTAAGCACGCCAGAACACCATTTGTGCATCTGTCCATTACAGCTACGGTATCTTCCATTGATAATAATTGCTTACCTCTTCTCAATTCTCTAAACATTGGTTATCTCCTCACTTTCATCGCATAATCGTTCAGAATAAAAACCCGGAAGATATACATAATATCTCCCAGGCTTTTATCCTTCCGTCTACACAGATAAACTGTGCGTTTTATCTCGGTCCAGATCGGGTCTTTTTAATTGTCTTATTATTGTAGTTCTGCGGGTAATCATTAGAAGCGGTATAAAATATGAATTATTTATACTCCAAAATCATCTATGCGCCATGGTGAACTTTCATCTTTTCTTATAACAAAATACCACCACTCATATGTCCCGCTTTCCTGGGGTCCCACGCTATCATTTTTGTTCTTTACTACATATTTAACTTTATAAACCTTGAGGTTATTTTCTTTTGTTCCATTTATACTACCTCTTCCGGTACTTAAATAAAGTTTCTTTACTTTTTCGTTTTTCTCTTCTTCAATATTTATAATTCGGATACTATCCAAATTTTCAAATCCCCAAACCACATTTGGGGCATTCCAATGCTCTGTTAAAGTAGTTAATAGTTTATCTTTATTTTTCTCATTTCTATATTGAAAATATTTCTCTACTACACTTTGTGCTGAATAACTTTGAGAATCAACTTTACTATGACTGTCCTTCGAGCAACCCACAAAAATAATCATAACAATTATGAGCAAAATACCAAACTTCCACTTCATTACAGCCCTCCTATCTTTTCTAAAATACTTCGCAATATTCTACTAGAAAGCTGGAAGATAACTAATATCCAACAGCATCATCCGCATTGTAGAAGCTTGCTTGCTCCGGGTTTTTATTTGGTTATTTGTGGATTTACAATCTGAAATTTGCCATTTTTAAATACAATATCTCCATTAAAAAAGACAGCATCTTCAAAAAACTGTGGGCTTGCCATCTCGTCAAAGTACACACCAAGTGGCATCTTTATTTTTAAACCATTTGAAATATCAAAGAAAACAATATCTCCATAAGCTATACTTTTATAAGTTAAGTTTTGATATTCTGCAGGAATACGATAGGTATAACTATCCTTATTGGTTTTTAATACCAGGTTATTTTCTTTTTGATAATAAGTGGCGGAGAGCGTCCTTGTCACCTGTTCTAAATAATCACTAAACATGTAGTCAACATAGCCAGATGCCCCGGAAGGCTTTAGAACATGCAGTTCATAAAGGGATAATCCTGTGCCCGAACCTGCATCTAGGACACAAATAATTTCATCCTCGCCATCATGATCTAGATCGTATTTATGTAAAACAGGCAAAATAAATCTGGGCATCAGATATTTCCAATTAAAAAGTTGAAGCTTATCCCCATATCGAAGCACTACGCCGACAGGCTTCAATCCATATAAATAAATATCTTCTTTGGGAAGTGCAGCTAGCAGGGGATATTCTGTCTTTTGGTAGCGGTCACTGGTGATAATTGACTTTTCTGTTAAATCCTTAATACTGATTGCTTTTTCTTGTTTATTTTCAGAAAGCAACCAATTAGTCGGCGGTGGTCCACTGGTCATCAGACCTTCTACATACCAGCCTTGCTCACCTTTTACCAGCCACAGCCAGCGAGGGAAAATTCCTGTTTCAAAAGCAGAATTTCCGCTATCTTTAATATCCAGTTCTAACCAATAGCAAGCCTTATTTTCATGTACATCTTCTTTAAGCACTTTTACATCCTTGATTTTTATTGTGTCCCAGATTTCCTGTCCCTGCGGATCAAAAGCCTCAGCATGTGTAAGAGAAAGCTGGGTTAGATAATCACTTTCCAGAAGTGCCTTTCTATAAATCTCCATGGTCTGCTTGGCATCCGGCGCAAAATAAGCTACTCTGTCCCACTCTGCAATTTTTTTTGCCTTATTATCATTAGGATTGCTGGAAAGCCCCATCCCCATGACTGTCACCACAATTACTCCTATAACAATTACCCACAAAGCCGGTCGCTGATAATTCAGCACGTTCTTTATCCGCCCTTTTACACCCGTTTCTCCGAAGGAAAGAGGACTTCCACTGATCATTTTTCCATTCATTGCCAAGGATAATAAGGAGGCACTATATTCCTTTTTGATTTCTGGACCAAGCTCGTTGATGACCTGTTCATCACAGGACATTTCCATATCACGACTCATCAGCACAAAGCTGATCCATGCTAAAGGATTAAACCAATGGATGCAAAGTACTAAAAAAGCCACAGGCTTAATGATATAGTCAAATCGTCTGATGTGGGTTTGTTCATGCTTTACGATGAATCTTTTCTCTGTTTCCGAGAGCCCTATTGGCAAATAAATTTTAGGGTTTATGATGCCAAGCACAAAAGGTGTGGCAATGTTTTCACACGCAAAAACATTATCCTGCAAAAGCATCGCTGTGCTGACCTTTCTTTTTAACAGGAAGTAGGAGGCAACACTATAAATTATTAGAACCAGAACACCAAGTGCCCATATGCCAGCCATAACAAACGTGATAAATTCCATTGAATTTGCACTGGCATAGGGCATTGCTGCCGCTAAAGAGCCACTGCTAATTGAATTTACTGTACCTATCCCGGTTTCTAGCTGGGGTTGTACCCTCATCCCAATATCGGAAGGGATATAATCCATTTTACCTGAGCCTGGGGTGATGGCTTTTAAAAAACTAAAAGCGGAGGAAAAGGAAAATGGACATAAAAACCGAAATAATACAACTGCCCATAAAGCGTAGGAAAAAATTTTAGGCATTTTTTTGAGAAACAATCGCGTAAGCATAACAAATAAAATGACATAACTTGTGGTAATACTCATGTTAAGTACGCTAGAAAATAAAGCCGGCAAGAAATCCATGCCTATCACCCCTTATAGCTGTCAATCAGTTTTTTAAGTTCATCTGCCTCAGCCTTTGACAGCTTTTTATCGCTCATAAAACTTGTAATAAACTGGGGCAATGAGCCGTTAAAGGTTTTGTCCATAAACTGTTCGCTTTCAAATTTTTGCACCTGCTCCCGTTTTACAATAGCACTAACGATTGCATTTTCATTTTGCAATATTTCCCTTTCACATAACTTTTTCAAAACGGTATAGGTTGTAGATTTTTTCCACCCAAGCTTTTCATTACAAAGCTTTACCAGTTCTCCAGAACCAAGGGGTTCGTTCTCCCAAACAATACAGGCAAAACGATATTCACTTTCGCAAAGATTTAATTTTTCCATGGCATATCTCCTTGGGTCTATTTATATAGACCTGCTATGTTTTTAGTCTACAGGAATAGACCTATGTTGTCAATTTGCAAATAAACCAGTACATCCTAAAGTTTGCTCTAGATCACCAAGTGACAACCTATTTCTAAAATGGATACAGATGGTATTTTGATGATTCCTGGAACTTCGGAAGTACAGCTATACATTGAAAACCAGAGTTTTCTTGAACGTTTAAATCACCTAGTTAAAATTTTAATTTAGTCCATTCTATAAAAAAAGAAACTAGGAATGATACAATATAACCTACAATAAAATACAAAGCTGCATGTACCAATATCGGTGGATATGTTTCATTATAAAGATTAGGAGACATAATTCTCGGAATAATTATGCCTCCCAAAGTTATCCCTATACTTGGTCCAATAGCAAATCTTAATGCCCGTTTTAACATTTTCCCTCCTTGTAATCCCGCACACGATATAAAAATTCTTGATGGCCTCAACCCAGTATGATACGCATAACCTCTGTTAATCTTTATTCTCAAATCTAATCCATTTTTCATTCATATAAATATCAATACTGTTATCATTTACAAATTGATATTCATACCCACTACCAAAATTAGATTGATTATCCTGGGTAGGTTTTTCAAAAGGTTCTACCGTTGAAGTTATTTTTCCATCCATGACCCCACATCTTGCTTCAATATCACTTTCTTTTCCAGTGTCTAAATATAACCTTCCTGCAATTCTTACCATTGGTATTCTATCCGTTAGTTCAGGAAAGGAAAATCTCATAAGCCAAGTACCAAAATCAGTTTTTACCACCTCTGTCCCTTTTTCAACCGTTAGATTAACATATTTTATAACTTTATATCCTAACCCATAGTATTCTGTTGAACCACCATCTTTGTGCATTACTACAGGCACTGCAAAGATAGGGGATTTATTTTCCTTTGCGAAAGAAAAATCTGTAATAAAAAATGCAAACCAAACCATTAATATTGCACCAATGATATATTTTCTCTTTTTTGTCACGTGCATCCCTCCAAAAAACACTATCTGTTGCATCATTCTCTACCAATTCAGTATAACATTTTTACCACAATCTCACATATTGAATAACCAAAACAGGGTATTGCCTCCTAAGTTTAAGTGGCGATACCCTGCTTTGAATATTTGTTTTAATTAGTTCGCTTGGTCTATTTTGTTAACCGCCGCCTGGACGGCTGCTATCATAATAGACCAAAGTGCCGTTTTTTCACATTGTGGAACCCTTGATGTAATTCATAAATTGCACGGCTGTTGTGACTAAATGCACAGAATAACAGCCTTTACCATTTAAGGGGCAACACTCCAGTGCTTGGGGTGAATAAGTAATGGAGGTAACCTTGTACTACCATCCCCCTTCGCTACATTAAGCTGAGCTTGTGTAAGAAAGATACTCTTGCTAAGATCGGCTCCTCTAAGGTCTGTATCTCGGAAATCAGCTCCAATGAAATCAGTACCCTTTAGGTCTGCTCCTCTGAGGTCTGCTGCAATAAGATATGCTCCCCTCAAGTTAGCTCCTCTCAGGTCAATTTTTCTAAGGTCAGTCGCAATAAGGTCTGTTCCCCTGCCGAAGGTTTTCTTGCGTCCGCGATGAGTCTTCAGCCCTTGTAAAACTTCACTCCTTACGAGTTCACTCGTCCTCAGAAGCAGAGTATTAACTTTTTCTCGGTGTGCTACCAAATCTAGTTGCATGAGTAAATCGGGTCTAAGGCAAGTGACTTGTTCCGTCTCATAAAGCATGGAGCTAAGCGCACCATGGATCGTGCTGGCTGGTTGTAGCGTCAACGCTTCTGTCAGATACCAGAGGAGCTCATGAAGTTGTCTCATGAATAAAAATACCTTAAACATTTGCTCAGAAGATTCTGGGGCCTTCCGCCAGTCGCGTCCATCAAAACTAACTTTAGAAACCTTCTGACCCGCGCCAAAACACTCAAATGCAATGCAACCTTTAAGTCCATGTTCCAATAGGTTATTGTGAATACAACAGCGAAAGTCTTGTTCCAGATTGGGGCAAGGCTCACCTGCGTTTTTATTGATCGGGAAACCTTCTGAAGCTGAAAAGTAGAGTGCAACACAGCATAAACCAAAACAGTTTTCACAGTCAGGGTGCAGATTACTGCGTTTTTTGCCAGAGAAAGATGAATCTATTTCGTTTTCGGACAATATTTGTTCCCCCTTATCGGCTTCAACCAATCTTTGCTGCAACCGCTGCTTGGGCGGCTGCTATCCTAATGGACCAATCACCGTTTTTTACTATTATGGAACACTTTTTGTGTCCATAAACTCTTACACCTTTTTTCACCGACGATGAACTGCCTTTCACTTTTAGATCTTTGATTACAATAACAGAGTCTCCATCTTTCAAAGTGTTTCCATTGGCATCATTGATCACCTCATGACTGACCCAAAATCAGCCATTATCGCAGATTTATAATTACCGGTCTATTTCTCTAAATGCCAAAGACTCGTAATTTGTATAATGCTGCTGCAACCTATCCTCAAAGGTATAAGCACCACTTAAAATCAAGTCCTCGGTCTTTGTATAGGGAATGTGTAATGGGCTTAAAAGATGTACGTAACTAAGGGTAGCATGAGTAGCATAAATATTACTGTCAACTCTGACCGTATAACGGTAAAGTACATATCCGCCCTGATCTTCAGAGTCAAATGGATAACTTAGAGCACCCGTTATTAGTACGGGGTAGTAGGTACCAAACATCGTGTTTTTTGTCATTTTATCACATACAATGCGGGGGAAATCCGCAGTATACTCTGTACCTCTTTTGCTGTAGAACAAGCTGCTGCTGATTACCTGCTTGTCATCCGCTTCTGTTTCTCCTGAAATCAGAATGCCGTCCTGCCAGATTGGCCGTCCTCCTTTCCATGTGAAATATTGCATGACATATACCACATTTTCCGGCATCTCGATGTAGACCGTAGTGGCCTCGATATTTTTTTTACCCGGTTTATAAGTATGGGTAATTTGTGTGTGCCCTCCAAAGCTTTCCCGATGTTCAACTCTCTTTGCATCAAACATCAGCAACTTACTAAATGATTCGACATTCACAGCATCACTTAACCTTGACACATCTTCATTGCTGAGATACCGTAGGGCTTCAGCCGGAAACTCCATGTCAAGCAGATGTTGCCTTACTTCAGTGGTTTCCGGTAGATAATACTCTTGTTGTTCCAGTTGCAAATGGTTGTAAAAAGTACTGCATATGATCACAGTTGTCAGTGCAACAAGAAAATACGTCCATCCAAATGTTCGGTTGCTGATCCTGATCGGGGCGTTTGTCAGAATGTATCCCGTATCATCCAATTGGCCTCCAATGAGGTACAATGATCGTACAATAAAAATATAGCATATCACCATGGGGATAAAGATCAACCAACTCTCCGGAAGTGGGAATAGAGCAATAAGGAATGCTGCCACTGTCCACAACGATGCCCAAAGCAATGGATTGCCTTCCATTAATCTACCTGCTTTTTGAGAAGTCTCTTGCAGAGCTGCTCGGAAAACGAGAAACATAGCTATTTGAAAAGCAAGCATTACCGTACCTATAGCGATCTCTCGATAGCCCACAATGTTTAGGGGCGTGGAAACCAAAACGAGGTCTCCCAGTTGTAAAAACAGCTTCAATATGGAAAGTATCCATGCAATCTTAAAATATTTGTTTTCATTTCTTAGGCTGCGAAAGCCGATAAAAATCAGCATAACACCTATAGTAGGCAGAATATACTGCAGGTACAGAAAATCTAGACGCAGTGTTGTCAGGATAAAACCCCAAGTGATAAAGCCAATCGGTTTGCTCCACGGATTTATTTTACGGATTTCCTCTTCTGGAGGGGTCACATCGCTGAGCTGGTCAATCATCTGTTGATCAAAATTAAAATCTTTTCCGCTCATCTGAAATCACCTCCCAATTTTTTCTGCAGCTTTTTTCGCAGGCGGTATAGTTTTCCCTCGACAGAACGTTCTGTCATTCCAAGCTCTGCAGCAATTTGGGATGTTCGCTGCAGATAATAGTATTTACGGTAGAAAATATGCTGTTCTTCAAAGGAAAGTGTACTTATTGCACACTTTAATTCCTCTGCCCGTTCCCGGCGAAGGACATCATCTTCCAAAGAGGAGGTATCCGCTGTCTCCTCTTTTAGTTCGTCATGCTTCGTATGTCTGCGTTTCAGATAATTGAGCGCTGTATTTCGCGATATGACGGTAAGCCATGTGGAGAATTTGCCCTTTTCTGGGGAATAGCTCTCGATGGAATGCCAAACTTTTACGGAGATATCGCTGATACATTCTTCTATATCGTTCTTATTTTGTAAAATGCCTCTAACTATATAATGCATCAGTCCTGAATATTGTTGTTGCATGAGCATTAGACCTTTGTCCTTTTGAGATCTTATTAGCTCAATAATCTTTTCATCCACAGACTCACCTCCTCCATCATCTAACCTATTGTACAAGTGAATTTATAGAATCCCACGGAATATTTATTTTGAGTTAAATAACAGGGTATCGCCCCGAGTCGGTCACGGAGCGATACCCTGTTTCATTTTGATTAGGTTATTTTTTTGAGTATGTCTGAAAGCATCCAGCTTATCTCTTCACCTTCAGTGCTGCTTGTGCGGCGGCTATCAAAATAGACCCTTTATTCTGTTTTCAATCTGCGAAACGATCTACCACTAACCGTCCATCCAGAAAGACCATCACCACATTTCGAATGGCCTGAATATCTTGGATGGGGTTGTTACGCACTAACACCAAGTCTGCTGCGCGCCCAGGTTCAATAGCTCCTATATGTCCAGTTCCGAGTTCTTTAGCAGCCTCGCTGGTCGCAGCTTTAAGAGCCTCCCGCGGCATAAGTCCACTTTCTACCAAAAGCTCAAGCTCCTGATGAACGCTGGCACCGAAGGGAACACCCGGCATTCCCGCATCTGTGCCAAGTACTATGCGACCACCGGCGTCATGAAACTCTCCAACTCGTTTTCTAAGCTGCTTATGAACATCTGGTTCAACTACTACATTCGTTACCATCAGCGTAGGGGATAGAGGCACCTTACTTTCCACCAATAAATCAAGAGTTTCCATCGGCCATCCCTCGAGCACACCACGCGCTTCCAGATGTTCCAAGCCGTCAACTCCAGCTGCAAGTACGTCTTTAAGATCCTCCAGCGTTCCCCAATGAGCGATAACAGGAAGGTCGTGCTTATGTGCCTCGGTCACAATAGCGCCCAAGACATCGGGGGCGATAGGTTCTAAGGAAAGGCGCTTAGGATTTCCCCTTTCCTGAACGACTTTGATAAGATCAACACTGCTATCTCCATTGACTAACGCATTTACTAAATCGCGGGCTTCGTCCGGGGTTGCCGGAAGGCGGACCGCATCTGACATGGGATCGATTCCAAAGGTTGCTACTGGGTGTCCTCCCTTAGTTGTGAAGATGGGTCCGGCAGCAAACAAACGTGGTCCTTCCAAAACACCGTCCCTAAGTTGCTGGCGAAGGTCCATGATCCACTCATATTCATCACCAAGGCTTCGCACTGTCGTAACACCATGGTTTAAAAAAGCACGCCGTGTACCGGGGATAAAGCGTACCCAGTCGGCTATCAACTTCGGCATTGTTAGTAAGTGAGGTTTCTGACCCACGTCAAGTTCCGGTGATCCCAGATGTACATGCAGATCTAACAAGCCGGGCACTAGGGTGTAACCGTTCATATCCAAAATAGTCGCATCCGAAGGAATGTCAATGTCTTTATCATTTCCAACCCTGACTATTATTCCGTCGTGAATAAGAACGGTAGTATTCTGACTAGTGACTAAATCTTCGCCAACCAACACCGTGGCTCCGGTTAATGCCAAATATCCCTTTTGGGCTTCGCTGACCTTATATAAGGTTCCATAGTAGTAAACAACACAGGATACAATCAGCATTGTAATGAAAACAAAAGCGTACAGGATAATCCTCCTCGTATAATAGTAGTAGATCCACTGGACAGACCTAATTTCCATAAATGGAATAAGGTGGGTCCAGGTATGAGAACCGGTTCTCGAATAACGGGTATCGAGACCAGCTAAAATGATAACCAAG
>NZ_JBAIYV010000037.1:0-1433 GCF_036763075.1 Desulfotomaculum sp. 1211_IL3151
CCATCCCGAACACAGCAGTTAAGCCCTTCAGGGCCGATGGTACTTGGAGCTCACGCTCCTGGGAGAGTAGGTCGTTGCCAGATTAATTTTTAAAACCCTACAGTTGCAATAACTGTAGGGTTTTGTTATGTAAGTTATGAACTGTTTAGAAAAAATATTATTTGTGCATCTCGGAGTTTGTCCTTTGGCACGAGTCAAATAAGAAGAAAAATAAAATTATTCATGAGGCACCTAAGATATCCTTTGACATAATGTACCTACCAAAAGTATTTTTAAGTAGGTATTTCACGGATGATGAAATGGTATATGTAAAACGATTTGAAAGAATTTTAGCAGGAATAAAAAAGAAATATTGTGGAAAAATGTATAAAAATTAAGTTGGGTTATTGATATAATTAATAGTTTATTTTTATAAAAGGAGTGTATCCAAATGGTCGGAGTAGAAATTGATATGGTCGTTACAGACAGCTTAAAGGCATTGGAATTATACGAAAAAATATTTGATATCGAACGTGTTGAGGTTACAGCTTTTCCCAAAGGCGAAAATGAAGTCATATTTACCCTATACGGGGTGCGTTTTCACATGTTGGATGAAAACCCTAAATTTGAGCTAAAAGCACCAAGTCCGGATGAACCCAAAGCCATTTGGTTTAACATCACCGTTTCTGACATCCATGAAATATTTTCAAAGGCAATCAGCACGGGCTGTACAGAGGTGCAACAGGTGACTGAATTACCTGATTACGGAGTATCAAACGCTATGTTTATAGATCCATTCGGCTATCTATGGATGCTGCATCAAGTGCACAAAGAAGTGAGCTTTGAAGAACGCACACGACTTTGGGAGGAAAAAAGGGATAATGAATAGACACGGGGGCGATTCTCTTGTCTCAGTGTCTGGAAGACATGCTTAAGATTCTTAGAGAAGAGAACCGTCCCCGTCTACCTTTTCAAAAACCCTACAGTTGTAACGCGACTGTGGGGTTTTGTTATGTTTAAGGTGCCGATTGTTGAATTGCTATAATGTTATGATAATTATAAGTTATTCAACAATCGGCACCTTTTTCTAAGCATTGACCTAAATCGTCTGACGTGATATTTTGTAAAAAAATACAGTAATTTCATTTAGATTTTAATTAATTAGCATCCTTATTTCAACGGGGGTGATTCATTGAATAATCATCTAATTATGGCCAAACTCCGATTGCCTTATTTAGGCAGGGGAATTATAGATAGACACAGGCTGTTATTAAAAATGGCGAATTTTAAAGAGAGAAAAGCAACCTTTGTTGTTGCTCCTGCTGGATATGGCAAGACAGTATTTATTAAACAATTCATGGATTGTGTGAAAGTACCCTTTGTATGGTATCAACTTGATTCCTTTGACAACGACCCTGTAAAGTTTTTCGAATATTTAGTAAAGGGCCTCGTGA
>NZ_JBAIYV010000055.1:0-1402 GCF_036763075.1 Desulfotomaculum sp. 1211_IL3151
CATTTTGAAGTACCTCCTGTGTGATTAAATTAGGGGTCGGTCGCCTAGACAGCTCGACACCCAGTATATTACAGGAGGTGCTTTTCTTTTTCAAAGGTCATTTTATTTCCTTACAGGAATGCTCCTTAAAGGTTTTAAATTTAGCTAAGACACCTTCACTTAAAGAAGATCCTGATTTGCTCTTTAAAGCTGGGTTAATGACTAACCTTATAGTTAGTAAAGTTCACAATACCATAGCCATAACTAGAGTCCTTTCCTTTTGTACCTGCATCGTCAGAGTAACGGTAAATAGTTTCTTCCATTTTACTGATACTTAAATCATCATCATAACTCGAAGAAGTGCTGTAATGGCAGAAACAAAGGGTGCTGCAACATCCACAACTGACCCATAATCAGAAAAATCAGTTATCCCGCCTGATTGATCCACTGCAGAAACAGTAATACACTCACGAATGTTGGCTGGTGAATAATTAGCGGCATCCGAAGCCTCGTTCCCTGCTGCAGCTATCACCACAACCCCTTTACTTATGGCATAACGTACCGCCTCCTCTAAAACAGGTGACCACCTTCCCCACCCAAACTTAAGTTAATAACGTCACTATTTAGCCCCCTAACCAGATTTGAGCCATCCACTCTTATTGAGGTAAAATAATAAGTGTGGGGGAGATAATCATGCAAAGAAAGAGATATCCTAAAGAATTGAAGGATCAGTTAATTCGTGAAGCACAAGAAGTAGGTAACATTGTACCAGTTGCTAAGAGGCATGGCATTAACGATAGAACTCTTAGTCGTTGGGTTAGGGAATCTAAATATGCTTCTTGGGAAAAGGCCCCTGACGAAGGATTTCCATTAGTCATCCCCGAAGGATTTGCTATTAATCGTAAAATCGAAGCTCCCAATGAACTATGGGAAATAGATATTAAATACGGTTATATTCACGGTGAAGATCGGTTCTTTTATTTCATGGGTATCTTAGATATATATGATCGCAGTGTATTTGTCAACTCAAAATTACCCCATATGCTCATTAAAAATTCCCCCACCTGTAAAAGGGGACACTATTATTAGACCAAACTCAGACAGGAGGTAAATGAACTTATCCCTTCCGGCGAACCCGTTTAATATCAGGATATCCACAGTGATATCTCTGAAGCATTTGACGACTATCCCACCTACCAAAAATTCAGGGAACTATTCGACTGTGAATAACCTTTAAAAGATATTAGGCAACCTGTGGAAACAAAATGATTTAAGATTTATTGATAATTCCACAGGTTGAATATTCCGGGGTGGCAGAGCCACCCTTTCTTCTCATATAGGGCCGACTGTTCCGTTATGGAGAGCCGGTAAGTTGATGGTGGGAGCCACCCCAGGTGGCTCCCTTGGGTTTAACTCGATATGA
>NZ_JBAIYV010000018.1:0-1342 GCF_036763075.1 Desulfotomaculum sp. 1211_IL3151
CAGTAAATTGCTGTAATGCTTTGATGGCTTGTTCCTCTTTTTCGGAAAATATACCCAGTATCAAACCCGTATTGGTTATTCCCAATAACCCCTTACCATCATAATAATCCTTACAACTGCTCCAACACCTTCGGCGGTGGGCATGCATTAGTTCTTCGTGGTTTTAACGATGATTCAACTCAAGATGTGTATTATATCGATCCCTATGCTGGTTCTGGTTATCGCTCAAGTTACACTTATTTTAATACAACCCTTGGTTGGGGTAGTTCGGTATTCTGGAAATAGTGCTCTTTTAAAGATAAGTCAACCAACTAATACAAGGGGGAGTTAAGTTGAAAAAATTACTCGTTGCTGTAGTTTTAGCACTTGTGCTAGGCGTTTATAGTTTGGGAACAACCGTTTTTGCAGTTGATCAAGTAACCAACGCTATGTATGAAGAATCCCTTGATGTTGCCGAAGATGGTTCGCAAGTTAAAAGCATATTTGACAAGGATTTCGAAAAAGTCAAGAAGTTAATTGACAATGACAAGTCATTTGTACCTGAAAAGTTTCGTGACGAAGTTATTCAGCTCTCCAAAATGGGAACCCCTTATAAGGTGTACTACGCCCCAGATGATTTTATTGAACCCTTCACTATGGACGGGGATTTCAGTAAGGCAGTAAAAGGTCAGGTCTTTTGGGAAGTTCCATTGCTTGACGACAAGGGTCGGGTAATTAGCACTTCAACTGCTTGGAAGGAACAAGGTGCCTGGACAATTGCCCAAACTGGATTATACGCCCCGGTGGAAGTTATCGAAGTAACAACCAATCCTGAACTTTTGTACGAATTGCTTAAAGATAACAACATTGAAGGCGTTAAAAAGATTAAACACGTAAGGAGTATAGACGTGGGACTTGACATTCTATATATCAAAGCAAAAAGCGGTGAATATTTACTTCCTTTCGGAAACCGCCCCGACATTACTGGCTTGGAAAACCTTAAAGTATATACTGTTGATGAAGTTAAAAATATCTGGAAAGAATTATTAGAAGAACAAAAACAAAAGTCTCAAAGCAATAATATGAACCCTGAAGAATAGACACTATAAAAAAAGTATATCTATTGGACTGAAACCCTCTTGGAAGACACTAAGTATAGTTAAAAATATACAATGTGTTTATCAAGGGGGTTTTTGAGGGTGTGAATATACAGACACAAGGGGACGTTTTTATTGTGTCGCTAAGCCCTTTTAACAATATTAAAACTTACACCAGTCAGGCGGGATATTTGCCGGATGCTTAATCCTTCAATCTCTTTTAGTTTATGCAGCACCATATCCCGCTCTGCCCTACTCATTTCTTG
>NZ_JBAIYV010000023.1:0-1310 GCF_036763075.1 Desulfotomaculum sp. 1211_IL3151
TGCTGCTAGAATAAAAATAGGACAACCAAAATAGAGATTTTTCCTAGCTTAGTGTAAAATTAAAACTAACTAGGAGGAACTGTTTAATGGGAAAGCATAAGAAACAATACAGTGCTGAATTCAAGCAGGATGCTGTAAACTATTATCATTCATCAGGTAAAAGTCTGGAAAAAGTAGCTGAAGATCTTAAAGTTAGTAAGTCGGCCTTAAGTAAGTGGGCAGCGAGTGCTAAAACAAATGACGGCACCGTTATTCACAGAGGGTCGGGCAATTATGGTTCAGATACTGAAAAAGAAATCGCTCGTTTAAAGAAAGAATTAAAAGATTCAAGGGATGCGTTGGACATCTTAAAAAAGGCTATAAGCATACTGAACAACTAACAGAATCTATTTACTTGTCAACAAGACTAGCATCGAAGGAGCGCAAGATTTCTGTTAACAGTGTGCTCAAATTATTGGGCGTTTCTTCATCAGGATATTACAGCTGGGTCAAACGAACCCCGTCCAATCAGGAAATTAGGAAGCAAAAAATCAAGGCCGAAATTGTAGAGATTTATAATGAATCCCATCAAATATATGGTGCACCTAAAATCACATCAATCCTTCAATCAAGGGGTCATGTAATAGCCGAGAAGACAGTCGGTAACTACATGAGAGAAGAAGGAATAAAAGCTATCTGGGTACGCCCCTACACCAGAACAACCATAGACCCCGAGTTTGATAACAAGCTTAAAAACATCCTCAATAGAGATTTTAATCCAAAGGGACCCGACACTGTTTGGGTTACGGATATAACCTATATTTACACCCTATCCGGCTTTGTCTATCTAACTAGCGTGATGGATCTATTTTCTAGGAAAATCATAGGCTGGCAGTTATCAGACAGTTTATCCACGGAGCATGTATTAAAAGCCATTGAGAAAGCTAAAATGAATCGAAGAATTACTCAACCTGTGGTTATCCACAGTGACCGTGGATGCCAATATGTATCAAAGGGCTACCTTGAAGCTACACCAGCAGCACATTTTATCCATAGTTACTCAAATAAAGGTAACCCATGGGACAACGCATGTATAGAAGCTTTCCATGCCTTAATAAAGCGAGAATGGCTTAATAGATACGTGATCAAAAACGCCAGCCACGCTCATAAATTAGTATTTGAGTATATTGAAACTTTTTACAATACTGTTAGAATTCATGAACATTGTGGCATGATATCACCTTATGATTTCGAAAGTGCTTTAGCATGTTAAAACAATAAACTAGGGATATTTCTACTTTTAACTTGTCCGATATCTTGACAGAAGACCA
>NZ_JBAIYV010000034.1:0-15123 GCF_036763075.1 Desulfotomaculum sp. 1211_IL3151
ATTAAACAATTCATGGATTGTGTGAAAGTACCCTTTGTATGGTATCAACTTGATTCCTTTGACAACGACCCTGTAAAGTTTTTCGAATATTTAGTAAAGGGCCTCGTGACAGCTTTACCAGATTTTCAGGTTATTTTACCCGAGTTTAACCTGGAAGATATAAAGGCCGATAAAAAATTTTATAGACTAATGGTCTCTATTATTAACGAACTAGAAAATAAAGCGAATAATGGACTGATTATTATTTTTGATAATTTACATTCGCTAAAGGAGACAGATGTATTAGAGTTTATAGAATATTTTATAAGCTACATGCCAAGCACAGTCCATGTCAGGGTGTCAAGGGGACGTCAGACTGTTACAAAACCATCTCCACCTCTAGTAAAAATGGTAAAATATAAGCAAGAAGAGTATGGATGGAGAGATAGAGATGGGGTACCTAAAAGGAACAAATAGGGAACAATGTGGGCTATGGGTTTTGGAAGATATGGTGGATGGGGAGAGCATGGCTCGCGTGATCGATCGATACATTGAGGTACTCAATTTGAGGCAACTGGGATTCACACGAACCATTCCAGCGGATACAGGACGCCCGGCATATCCTCCTCAGGCACTGTGCAAGCTGTATGTCTATGGCTATGAGAACGGTATTCGCTCGTCCCGGAAACTGGAGCGTGAGGCACGGCGAAACGTAGAAGTCATGTGGCTTTTGGAGGGTCTTACACCGGACTACAAAACCATATCAGAGTTCCGGCGTGAAAACGTGCGCCCATTACAAAAGCTGTTCCAGGAATTTGTACGGCTATGCAAGAGTTGGGAACTGGTGGGCGGGGAACTCATTGCGGTTGATGGCACGAAGATCAAGGCCTCTAACAACAAAAAGATGAATTTCAGCCGGAAGAAACTGACCGAGCGGCTAACCCGTCTGGATGAGAAAATAGCGGAATACATGACAGAGGCAGAGGCGGCAGATCATTTGGAAGAACCAAACTCCGGAGCAGCTCCGGCAGGTCTTGCCGAACTGCTCTCCCGAAAAGAACGCTATGAGGGATATCTAGCTCAAATGGACGAAACTTGCTGCAACGAGGTCTCTGCTGTGGATCCGGACGCACGACTCATGGGGAATAACCGTGGCGGCGTGGATATGGCGTACAATATCCAAAGCGCAGTAGATGGCAAACATGACCTTGTTTTGGACTACCATGTCTCACAAAGCCCCGCAGACCAAAACCAACTGGGTTATATGGTAAAGCGAGTCAAGAAACTGGGTTACAAGCGTTTCACCGTAGTAGCGGATAAAGGATATTACAATGGCCGAGATTTAACAAAAGTAAAGCGTTATAAGATTAAAGCTGTCGTCTCCCGTCAGAAGGCTCCGAACAAGAAAGATCAGCCGGAGGAGCTCCATAGCGATAAATTCCAATACGACACTGCACAAGATATCTACCTCTGCCCCATGGGACAAACCCTCTATAGCCACAGCAAAAAGTCGGCTAAACGTCGCAACTACTTCAACAAAACGGCCTGCGCAGATTGTCCACAAAAAAGTACTTGCACCAAGGGAAAGCGTTCATACCGTACGATAACGCGGAGCCAATACAGTAGAATTTATGAGGAGGCAGACAGAAACTTCGCAGATAATCTAGCCCTCTACAAACTGCGGCAACAGATGGTGGAACACCCCTTTGGCACGGTAAAACACGCCTTGGACGGTGGATATTTCCTGTTACGCACCAGACGAAAGGTGCGCAGTGAGGTTGCTTTGCTCTTTTTAGGCTACAATTTAAAAAGAGTGGTAAAGGTATTGGGATTTAGGGGAATCATGGACAGTCTGAAGGCGGTTGCACGAGGTGCTTTTTGCGTTTTGAGCCATTTGCGTAAATTTCTGATAAAATCCTTGTATTCTGTCCTCAACGCTGCATGAATGTGTGAGATGAATTAGCAGTTTTGTAACAGTCTGACGGGGTTATTGACACATTTTTTGAATACATGTCAACAACCCCTGCCCTTGTCACTGGTATGATTCAAGACATGGAGAAGCTGCTTAAACATCTATATGCGCTCTAAGGGGAGGAAGAATTCGTCCAGGGTAAAGACAGCGGAAACCTGCTTTGCAAAAAGCTATAGAAGCCAAAGAGAGCCTTATCCGTCAAAAAATATGACGACTACAATCGCAGCTTCGGGGACAGAAACAGCTTATTACGAAGTTTTTATTTTCTTGTGCAGAAACTGACAGAGCGGCGTTTCTGGATGCAATTTTTATCGAATCTTGATAGGATCTCAGACCCCGAGGGCTAGCCTGAAGCACGGAAGAATTAGGAGGTGTTCTGCGTGAACCGGATGGTCATTCCCCTAAACAATTATGCCTATAAGATTCCCTTGCTGCAGACAAAATTGCAGATACCACATACATTGTCGGGCTTGGTGGATCGTCCCCGGATCTGCGCTCGTCTGGACGGGATGCTGCAAAGCAGACTGACTTTGGTAACTGCGTCCGCCGGGTTCGGCAAGACCACCGCCATAGCTCAGTGGGCCAGACAAGCGGGTTTTCCTGTAGCCTGGCTGTCTTTGGACAGCGGCGACAACGACCCGGTGCGGTTTTGGACCTATGTGGCCGCCACTTTGAGAGGCATCCGGCCGGACATCGGCGTTGAGATAGAGTCCATGCTGTGCTCCTCAACCAGTCCGCCTTGGGAAGCGGCCATTTCACTGCTTATCGACGGCATGTCGCACCTACCTTGCGATTTTGTTCTAGTCCTGGACGATTATCATGCTATTAGCGAGTCGCTTGTTCATGAGACACTCTCGTTCATGGTTCGCTACGCGCCTGGGCAGTTTCATCTCATCATCTCCGGGCGCACAGAACCGTCGCTGCCCCTGCCCCGTTTGAGAGCCGCTGGTCTGGTTACGGAACTGACCGCCAGGAATCTGGGTTTTACCACCGAAGAGGTGGCTGCCTTTTATAAACAGCGGAACATAGATCTCACCAGGGAAGAGGTCGAAAAATTAGCTGACCGTACCGGCGGCTGGGCCGCCGGCATGCAGATGGCGGCCTTGTCTCTACTGGAAAGCGATGACAAAGCCGTGACTATTGAAGGCTTCGGGGGCAGAGATCGCTTGCTTGCCTGCTACTTCCGGGAAGAAGTGTTCGGTGGGGTTGTGCCGGACGTGCAAGATTTCCTGCTGCAAACATCCATTCTTAGCCACCTCTCCGGGCCCCTTTGCGAGGCGGTAACCGGAAGGCCGGACAGCGGTGCTGTCTTGTCCGCGGTGGGGAGGATCTGCGGTTTTGTAGCCAGTCTGGACGACCAGTGGTACGTGTATCACCAACTCTTTGCCGAATTCCTGCAGGGGCTCCTAAAGGAAAGATATCCGGATCGGGTCCGCAGCCTGTACTGCAAGGCCGCACGTTGGTGCAAGGACTGCGGACTGACCGCTAAAGCCATCGATTATTTCTTGCAGGGGGGGGAACACGGTCAGGCGGCCCGCCAGGTGGCGTGCTTGGTTCCGGAAATGTTTGACCGGGGCGAAACAGCTACCCTGTTCCGATGGCTTCAGGATCTGCCATATGAATTACTAAAATTAAGCCCAAGTTTGTGTGTCGGGGCAGCCTGGGCAGCTGTTGCGGACGGCCGGATTGCGGAGGTGGAACAATGGTTGGAGTGGGCCGAGGTTGCCTGCCGGAAGGCAGAGCAAGAGCAGTCCGGTCCGGATGGCGAATTTAGCATGACTGTGGACAGGGTTGTGCTGAGGGCATATCTGGCGATTAAACGAAGGGATGTGCCGGGTACTCTGCACTGGCTGACCCAGGCCGGCCAGACCCGACAGAAGGTTTTGATGTATACGCGGTGCATTGTCTTTCAACCGCTGCAAACCAGCCTGCTGGGAGGGGTGTTTGGATGGTTTGGCCATCTGAAAGAGAAGGCGAGGGCCATGGAGAGCGGTATCTACCTTAAGGCTCGCAGCCTGATTGAACCTTCTGCCCGCGGCGGGTACATCCTGGTGGCCAACGCTGAGGCACTGTACGAGTGGAATAAACCGGACACAGCAATCAAGAGCTTGGTGGCAGGAATGGAGGAAGCCCAAAGGGCGGGAGAAGCCGGAGTGTTGCTGCCGGCCCTGTTTACCTTGGCCAAAATTAATCTAGCCCGGGGTGATTTACCGGCAGCCTTGGCTGTGGTTACGGATGCCGAAAGGCAAGTCAGGGATTTAAGCCGACTGCAGTGGCTGTTCCCACTGGCCGCCCTCAAGGCACGCCTCAATTTGGCGGCGGGCGATACCAGAGCGGTTAACGACTGGCTGGCACACAATCGCCTGGATATTTACGACCGTCTCAGCGTCGCCCGGGCCTACGAGCACGTCACCCTGGCGAGGGTACTGCTGGCCCGAGGACAGGCGAGAGAAGCCCATCTTTTTTTGGAGCGCCTGCTGGTTTTTGCCAAAAAAGAGCGGCATCTGCCCCAAATTATCGAAGTGTCCAACCTGCTGGCCATCGTCTGCGACGCTGCGGGCCGGACTGCGGAAGCGCTGGAAATGCTCCGGCGAAACTTGGCCCTGGGCCGGGACAACGGCTATTTGCGCAGCTTCGTAGATGAAGGGAAGTCCTTATTGGTTCTCCTGCGGCGGTTGTCCCGCAGCGGGAAGTTGACGGAAGACGAGGCGAGCTACGTCGGGCAATTGCTCGCCTTGGCGCGGGAAAGCCCGATGCTGCGTTATCCGGGGTTGCAAGCGGTACTTACGCAGTGCAACTCTCTCACCACCAGGGAACTTGCCGTGCTGCGCCTGGTGGCAACGGGTCTGGATAACCGGGCTATTGCCGGGGAAATGTCCGTCGGGCCGGAGACTGTCAAGACCTACCTTGCCAGAATTTACGGCAAGCTGGAAGTGAGCGGGCGCCGGGACGCTGTGAGGCGAGCGCGGGAACTGGGGATTCTTCAGTAGCGGTGGCAGCTAATTACCCTCATTTGTCCCCCGCCGGGGGACTGCAAAACCAAATCCGTATGGTAAAATGTACCCGGCAATGTTATGCTTGGTGCATTTTTTAATGCTTCGCGCCGGACGGTAAGCTAGGCGCAAGGAAAGAGCACCAGCGCGGCAGCCGGGCGGAAATCTTTTTTTCCGGCGGCCCGTGGCAGTGTCAATTCCAAGCGGCGGAATTTGTCAGCCCCAACCATGAAAAAAGAAAGGAAGTGATCAAATGCGTCAGTTGTTAAAAGAGGGGCTGATCTTCGGATTATTATAAGGTTTAAGGCAGTTTTTCGCTCTGCAAACAGTAAAAGTCAGGCTAAAAAGTGGGGGATTAAAATATAAATTCCCGAATACAAATTTTAGGCATAGGCGGGGGATGTTGGAATACTTTTGCAATGGAGTAAAATACCCGAAAAACAATTTTAATGGAAATACAACTGGGAGAGGAGGGTTTTTGTGAAAAACTGGAAACCGGTAATTTTTCTTTTAACGCTTTTTTTTGCCATGCTTATGTTGCCGCTCACCGTTGCTTATGCTGATACGGAGTTTGACACGGAGTTGGTGACAAACGGCGGCGCCGAGTCGGGAAATATCTCAGGCTGGACTGACGATACTGGTCTGAATCGCTGGAGTGCAAGTACAACATATTCCACATGGGCGCCACCGGCTGCGGGCAGTTACTACTTTTTTCTCTATAACTCTAGTATGGATGAACCTCTGTCGGGCACGATGTCGCAGGAGATTGCCTTGTCCGGAACCGAAGGAAGCGGGATTTTTGACGCTACTTCTGCCGGAAATGTGTCCGCCAAGCTTAGCATCAGCATGTTTCAGGGAATCAATGCGGGTAATGAAGCAAAGGCGATTTTGGAGCAATATTCCGCAGACGGGTCTTTGCTGAAAACTTCCCAAGTGGTAAATAGCACCTCGTCCGGAGGTGCTATGGGATCTTTCCAAATCAACATCCAGGCCGACCCAGGCGTCAGAAAATTTAAGTTGGTCCTGTCGGCCACTCTGACCAAAGGCGGTTATGCCCAATTTGACCAGGTATCCTTGAAACTCGTGAATGCTCCCGCCGGAAGCGCTCCGGTTTTTGGAAGCGATTTCCCGACATCGGCGGAAACAGATGCCGGAGTTGCCTATACCGCGAATTTTACCATAAGTGACGCCGATACTGGGGATTTGAACAAACTGACGTTTAACGCGTCATCCACCAATGTCAACCTGATACCTGCCGCTAACATCACCGTGAGCGGCGGCGGCGGCAACCGGACGCTGAGGATCGAACCGGCCGGTGATTTATCCGGCGAGGCGGATATCACGGTGTTGGCCTCCGACGAAACCAAAAGCGCCGAAAAAACCGTCCACATCATTGTGCATAAAGTCATTGCCATGGACACAAACCTGGTTGAGAACGGAACCGGCACCGACGGACTGAAGGGCTGGTCGGGTAACACGGTTAATATTACAGCATCGGGCATCGGCTTTAAAATGAAGACTTCAGACAGTTACATGAACCAAAATATAGATATTTCTAAATTCTCCTCATTAATTGATACCGGCGGACTGGAATTTTTGATGTCGGCGGCTTTTCCAAACGGATACGGTAGAGTTGAAGCTCAATTCTATACAGATATTGCGTGTACCAATCCGGTCGGATCCCTCTTTAATGTAACCAGCAACCCCGCGTCGATTCAAAAAACGATCCCGGCAAACGCGAAGGGTGTAAAAATTACACTCAAAAATACGGGTTCGCCTCCTTTTGACGTAGCAGTGAACAATACCAGCTTTAAGATTTTAAACAACTTTCCCAAAATATCCCCTATCGGCGACCAGACGACCCATTTGGGCAAATTGACCGTACCGGTCTATACTTATTATACAACTGCGGATGCCACGCTCACGGCAAAATCGAATGATCAGACAATCGTTCCGGACGGTGGCATTTCAGTCGAAGGTTCCGGGGTTAACCGGAGTATCAGCTTTACACCGCTTAAAAATGGAAATATCATCATAACCCTGACCCTAAATGACGGCAGCAAATCTGTATCTACTAACTTTAATGTAACAGTCAACGAGCCTGTGAAGGTTATAAGTGTTGCCCCACCCGGGTCGGGGCTCTATGGGGCAGGCCAAGAGCTGGACTTTACCGTCAATTTCGATAAAGTTGTAGCGGTGACTGGTACGCCGAGCATCCCAATCACTCTTGACACTGGCGGCCTGGTTAATGCCTTATATGCCGGAGGCTCAGGCTCAACGGGCCTGATTTTCCGCTACACGGTACAGGCCGGCCACTTGGACGCAAACGGTGTTTCCGTTGGGGGAAGCATAACCCTTAACGACGGAACAATAAAAAATGAAACGGTAGATGCTACTCTTACTCTAAACAATGTGGGGAGTACAACGGCTGTCCTGGTGGACGGTGTTGCTCCCACCGTCACCTCAGCCATCTTGGCCTTGAGTAACGCTTACCTTGACATCACCTTCAGCGAGGGCGTGTACGGCGCTACCGACGGAGCAACAGCCTTGACGATGGCCAAACTTCCTTTAACCTTCACCAAGAATGAGGGAACAGCCACCAAAGTGGTGATCAGCTCGGTGAAAAAGAACAACAACGAGGTGGAGGGCTCCGCTTCGGTCCTGACAGGCGGGGAAACCACCGTAAGGGTGTTCTTCACCCTGACCGGAATCCCGAATGGGTTGGAAACAATTGAGGTAAAACCCGCCGACGGCGCTTCCATCTACGACAAAGCCGGCAATGCCATGTCCGCTGTACAGACTACCGGGGCCAAAACCTTGAACGACAAGACACCGCCCGCTTTAGTCAGCGCCGTCCGGACGGACGATACCCATATCACCGTCACGCTGAGTAAAAACTGCAAGAACATTACCGGGTCAAACGACGGCGGCTTTTCGGTTAATGAAACAGGCGCTCCCGGCAGAACTTACACGGTTTCGTCAATTGCCCCACAGGGCGCGGACGCCAGCCGCGTGGTGCTTACCGTGGCTGACCTGAGTGTGTCAGCCAAAGAAGGAGTCACTGTGAAGTATACCGCCGGAGGCAACGGCAATGTCCAGGATACCCTGGGGAACGCCATGGCTACCGACAGTGCTGGAGTTGCCGCGGCAGCTTGGGATACCACCAGTCCCACCGTCACCTCGGCCATCTTGGCCTCGAGTAATGCTTACCTTGACATCACCTTCAGCGAGGGCGTGTACGGCGCTACCGACGGAGCAACAGCCTTGACGACGGTCAAACTTCCTTTAACCTTCACCAAGAATGAAGGAACAGCCGACAATGTGGAGATTAGCTCGGTGAAAAAGAACGACAACGAGGCGGAGGGCTCCGCTTCGGTCCTGACAGGCGGGGAAACCACCGTAAGAGTGTTCTTCACCCTGACCGGAATCCCGAATGGGTTGGAAACAATTGAGGTAAAACCCGCCGACGACGCTTCCATCTACGACAAAGCCGGCAATGCCATGTCCGCTGTACAGACTACCGGGGCCAAAACCTTGAACGACAAGACACCGCCCACTTTAGTCAGCGCTGCCCGGACGGACGATACCCATATCACCGTTACGCTGAGTAAAAATTGCACGAACATTACCAGGTCAGACGACGGCGGTTTTTCGGTTAATGAAACAGACCTTCCCGGCACTACCTACGCCGTTTCAGCCATTGCCCCAGGCACCGACGCCAGCCACGTAGTGCTTACCGTGGCTGACCTGAGTGTGTCAGCCAAAGAAGGAGTCACCGTAAAGTACACCGCCGGAGGCAACGGCAATGTCCAGGATACCCTGGGGAACGCCATGGCTACCGACAGTGCTGGAGTTGCCGCGGCAGCTTGGGATACCACCAGTCCCACCGTCACCTCGACCATCTTGGCCTCGAGTAATGCTTACCTTGACATCACCTTCAGCGAGGGCGTGTACGGCGCTACCGACGGAGCAACAGCCTTGACGACGGCCAAACTTCCTTTAACCTTCACCAAGAATGAAGGAACAGCCGACAATGTGGAGATTAGCTCACTGAAAAAGAACGACAACGAGGCGGAGGGCTCCGCTTCGGTCCTGACAGGCGGGGAAACCACCATAAGGGTGTTCTTCACCCTGACCGGAATTCCGAATGGGTTGGAAACAATTGAGGTAAAACCCGCCGATGACGCTTCCATCTACGACAAAGCCGGCAATGCCATGTCCGCCGTACAGACTACCGGGGCCAAAACCTTGAACGACAAGACACCGCCCACTTTAGTCAGTGCTGCCCGGACGGACGACACCCATATCACCGTTACGCTGAGCAAAAACTGCACGAACATTACCGGGTCAAACGACGGTGGCTTTTCGGTTAATGAAACAGGCGCTCCCGGCAGAACTTACACGGTTTCGTCAATTGCCCCACAGGGCGCGGACGCCAGCCGCGTGGTGCTTACCGTGGCTGACCTGAGTGTGTCAGCCAAAGAAGGAGTCACTGTGAAGTATACCGCCGGAGGCAACGGCAATGTCCAGGATACCCTGGGTAACGCCATGGTTACCGACAGTGCGGGAGTTACCGCGGCAGCCTGGGATATCAACAGTCCCGCCATCACCTCGACCGCCTTAGACACCGGCAACGCTTACCTTGACATTACCTTCAGCGAGGGTGTGTACGGCTCCACCGACGGAGCAACAGCCCTGACGACGGCCAAACTTCCTTTAACCTTCACCAAGAATGAAGGAACAGCCGACAATGTGGAGATTAGCTCACTGAAAAAGAACGACAACGAGGCGGAGGGCTCCGCTTCGGTCCTGACAGGCGGGGAAACCACCATAAGGGTGTTCTTCACCCTGACCGGAATTCCGAATGGGTTGGAAACAATTGAGGTAAAACCCGCCGATGACGCTTCCATCTACGACAAAGCCGGCAATGCCATGTCCGCCGTACAGACTACCGGGGCCAAAACCTTGAACGACAAGACACCGCCCACTTTAGTCAGCGCTGCCCGGACGGACGATACCCATATCACCGTTACGCTGAGTAAAAATTGCACGAACATTACCAGGTCAGACGACGGCGGTTTTTCGGTTAATGAAACAGACCTTCCCGGCACTACCTACGCCGTTTCAGCCATTGCCCCAGGCACCGACGCCAGCCACGTAGTGCTTACCGTGGCTGACCTGAGTGTGTCAGCCAAAGAAGGAGTCACCGTAAAGTACACCGCCGGAGGCAACGGCAATGTCCAGGATACCCTGGGGAACGCCATGGTCACTGACAGCGCTGGAGTTGCCGCGGCAGCCTGGGACATTAACACTCCCGCGATCACCTCGGCCGCCTTAGACACCGGCAACGCCTACCTTGACATCACCTTCAGCGAAGGTGTTTACGGTGACAGTGACGGCACAACTGCCTTGACGTCGTCGGGGCTTGCTTTAACCTTTACCAAGAATGAAGGAACAGCCACTAACACGGCGATCATCTCAGTGAAAAATAACGACAATGTAGTGGAAGATTCGGCATCTATACTTGCAGGCGGGGAAACCACCGTAAGAGTGTTCTTTACCTTAACCGGAATCCCGAACGGGTTGGAAACGATTGAGGTAAAACCCGCCGACGGCGCTTCCATTTACGATAAAGCCGGCAATGCCATGTCCGCTGCGCAGACCACCGGGGCCCAAACCTTGAACGACAAGACACCGCCCGTTTTAGTTGGCGCTACCCGGACCGACGACACCCACATCACTGTAACGCTGAGCGAAAATTGCACAAATATTGCCAAGAGTAACGACGGCGGCTTTACAGTGACAGAAACAGGCACACCAGGCACAGCTTATGTCGTTTCAGCTATTGCTCAGGGTGCCGACGCTAGACATGTGGTACTCACAGTGACCAGCCTGAGTCCGGCGGTTAAAAAAGGAGTCATCGTGAAGTACACCGCCGACGGTAACGGCGACGTCCAGGATACCGCCGGAAACATCCTAGCAACAGACAGAACCGGCGTCGCAATAGCTGCCTGGTATATACCGCCGCCACCGTCACCGTCACTGGCCGTTACTACCCGGGGTTTACCCGGTGCTGCGTTGGGATCGCCGTATAGCGTAGCCCTCGCAGCTTCTAACGGAATCCCACCATACACTTGGAGTGCCACCGGTCTGCCGCAGGGGTTGGATATCACTAGTGGCGGGGTGATTAGCGGTGTCCCGACGGCTGCGGGAACTTTCTATGTTACAGTTACAGTTCGCGACGGCGGTGGTAATGGAGCCAGCGCCAGCTTTGCCCTGGTAGTAAACCCGGCCACTCTGGCCATTACTACCTTTAGCCTCCCTGATGGAACGGTTAGTAAGCCTTACAGCACCACCCTGAAAGCCGGCGGCGGAACAGCACCGTACACATGGAGTGCCACCGGCCTGCCGCAGGGGCTGGACATAAACACCGGCGGGCTGATCAGTGGGGTTCCGGCGGTTGCGGGAATTTTTAATGTTACCGTCACGGTCTTTGACGGTGGTGGCCACAGCGCCGACTTAAACTTGGAACTGCCTGTTAACAACTTGCCGGTGCCGATTACAGCTACCACGGTAATCGTTGATAATACCAATAAGAACCTTGGCGTAACGAGCAGTACACCGAGCTTTGTCACAGTGAATATACCCGGGAACGTTTCCGGCGCCACGATTAATGTAGGTGAGCTATTAGATACTCCGGTAGCAGGCACAGTGACGACAGGCGCTCTCCCCGCGCTTACTGTTTCCGCGACCACGTCAATCAGTGCGGAGCCGATAGTCGTAAATATTCCCGCCGGCGTAAAAATTAGTGCTGCCGACGTCAACTGGGACGGCACCATTCGTGTACCCAGGGTTCAGGCAAAAAGCTCCGTAATCGTTACTCCTGACGACGGCAAAACCGCCACAGTCAATGATGTGATAGAGATAGGTTTCGGAGATGTTCATCTGACTTTCAGCAAGGCGGTCAGGATAGTATTCCCTGGTAGGGCCGGAAAAGATGTTGGCTACTACAGAGACGGAAATTTTGTCAAGATTACAAATGTTATGAGCGCTGATAATCAGGCGGTCGGCGACGCGCTGCCGCCCGGCGGCGACGGCAAAATAGACGTCGGACCCGACCTGGTGGTCTGGACCAAGCACTTCACCCGGTATGTGCTCTACACTCAAACTACAGCCGGGCCGGGCCGGTTACAGTTTAGTGAGACGGCATACAGCGTTAGCGAGGACAGCGGCAGCGCCACTATTACCATTACCCGCACCAACGGCAGTGACGGCATGGTGATGGTACACTATACAACCAGCGACGGGACGGCTACGGCTGGGTTGGACTACACAGCCACATCCGGTGACCTGACCTTTGAAAACGGGGAAACCAGTAAAACAATCAGTATACCCATCATAAGTGACAGTATAAATGAGGCCAGCGAAACTGTTAACCTTGTCATAAGCAATCCCACCGGTGGCGCAATCCTCGGCGGACAAAGCACGGCTGTGCTGAGCATCATTGATCCGGTTCCGGCCCCCCCCGATGACAGTCAATATACACTTTGGCCAGGTTCCATTGGCAACATGGGTGTGGCAGTTGATAAGGCATGGCAGATTAAATTTAACAGGGAAATAGATGGCGCCACTATTACCGAAAATAGTATCTTTATCTGCAGGGTCGGTAAGGGAGAGAGGCATCCGGTCAATATTGAGATATCCGAAGCCCAAGGGACAACTACAGTAATTCTGCGGCCAACCCAGCCTTTTATAGGTGGAGGGAGCTACGAACTATATGTAAGCCGGTCCGTGAGGGATAAGGGAGGGGAAGCCTTGGCCCAGGCCATCCGGGTTCCGTTCACCGTATGGGCATTCCCCCCGGACATTAGTCAGTACGCCCTCTGGAGCGGCACTGCTGCAACGGTGGGTGTGCCTGTGGATAAACAGTGGCTGGTGAGGTTCAATCATGAGGTAGATGTGACTACCCTTACCGATACCACCATCTTTATCTGCAAAGCGGGAACAGGGGAGCGGCATCCGGTAGCCGTGGGGGTAGCGGACACCCCGGACAGCCAATATAAAACAGCGCAGGTAAGGCCGGTTCAGCCTTATAGTAACGGGGGCAGCTATGTGCTCTACATTGATAAATCAATTAAGAGCAAAGGCGGTTCCTACCTTAATAGAGGTATTCAGATGCCTTTCAGCATAACCGATGTGACAAAATTTGGTCCGGCTAATTTTAAAGAAACGTTATTTAACGGGCCGGCCGGCAAGGAGGCCATGAACGGCGGTAAAAACATATTGAGTGTTGACATAGAGTAACTGCCCGCAAGATGTCGAATGACATTCCGGTCTAATAGTTCCGCGCGTAATCTGCCTCCTGACAAACTTAAAACTTACTGGATCTAGGGAATACTAAAATAAGTTCTGAAGATTTATCGGCATTACTGAAAGCTTTGCCGGATTGTTATATCAGGCATTAAAAAGGCTTGAATTGTTTATACACGCTGCCGATTAGAATTGGCCGACAAAAACAAAACTACCCAAGGAATCTTACTTCCTTGGGTAGTTTGTTTACACTGGATATTCGTGGCATGAAGCATAGGGACGGTTAATGTGAAAGCAAATTCTTTAAGCCAAAATAAACCTGCAACTATTAAATTTTTACAGGTTATGGCTATCATATAAAGAGGGCTATTATTTTAACAGGGCGATTGAATAGGCACTTTTACCTTCATTGGGTCATAGAACTCCCCAAGATGAAAGCAAACAAAACTAAGAATGTCCTCCAAGCGATATTTGATAACCTTGTTGAAAGAGCCAGAGATATGGGGCTCATTGGCTCTAAGTGTGTCGCTATTGATTCAAGCAAAATAGATGCTTAGGAGAAAAATCCAAGCCTAAAAAGATTTACAGGGTGACAAAACTGCAAACTGGGGAGCTAAAAGGGATATACACGGTAACCAAATTTCCTGGTTTGGGTATAAACTCCACCCACATGGCAGTAGATTGTCAAAGTGAATTGCCAATTGCTTTTATGGTTACTCCTGCTAATACTCATGATGCCAAGACGGCTATTCCTTTAATTAAACTAGTAAACCAGTCTTTAGCAGAAGCTAGCAAGCCTAAATACTACTCTATGGACATGGGTTATAACAGCAAAGAAATTTACTCCGTTATTATGACCAAATTCAAAGGTCAAGTGATTATCCCCATTAACCCTCGTGGGGCTAAAGACCATCCTGAAGGTTGCGACTTTGACGGAACTCCCATATGTTCAATGGGCAAAGGATGGTGTACTGGGGAAGTGATGCAAAGACTGGAACCAATAAATACAGGTGCCCACACGTAATGGGGAAATATGATTGCCCTTACAGCTTCGCCTGGTGTTCACAATCTTCCTACGGCTTAGTTGTAAAGAGCAAAGTTCAAGATGAACCAAGAATGAATTGCTTGCCTGCCCGTGGGACTCGGAACTGAAGAACCTTTACAATAAAAGAACTGCTGTAGAAAGATATTTTGGTCGCTTAAAACAATACCTGGGTGCTAACTGTATTCGTACTAGGGGGATAGAGAAAGTAACTCTCCACCTAGCCCTTAGCTGCATTGCATTACTGGCTGGTAGTGTTGCAGTAGCAAAGGAAAAAGTGCTGAGCAGGATGCTTAAGAACCACTCGTTTTTAAGTGGGTCACTATTAATAGGATAACTGTCACTTTTTATCAGGAAATTATTGTAAATTGCTACTGTGGATTGTTTTTTGAATTGTCTTTTAAAAAACTGCCCTTCTAGTGGCTCTAGTAATCACTTTGATCTGAAATTTTTAATTGTGCAATTCATTGACCTAAATCGTCTGACGTGATATTTTGTAAAAAAATACAATAATTTTATTTAAATTTTAATTAATTAGCATCCTTATTTCAACGGGGGTGATTTATTGAATAATAATCTAATTATGGCCAAACTCCGATTGCCTTATTTAGGCAGGGGAATTATAGATAGACACAGGCTGTTATTAAAAATGGCGAATTTTAAAGAGAGAAAAGCAACCTTTGTTGTTGCTCCTGCTGGCTATGGCAAGACAGTATTTATTAAACAATTCATGGATTGTGTGAAAGTACCCTTTGTATGGTATCAACTTGATTCCTTTGACAACGACCCTGTAAAGTTTTTCGAATATTTAGTAAAGGGCCTCGTGA
>NZ_JBAIYV010000059.1:0-15091 GCF_036763075.1 Desulfotomaculum sp. 1211_IL3151
GTATGCCCAACGAGTAGCGCAGTACACTTTATAACGTCAAATCACACTTGGTAAGCCGTATGCCTTAGTAGGGCACGTACGGTTTGATGAGGGGGAAGCCAGGAGACTGGTTTCCCTACTCTATTTTGTACTAGCAGAAAGTATAAGATTTTAAGGATGATAGTATAAGAAAAGCTAAGACTCACGCTATAGGCTGGCGTGAGCCTTAGCTTTTCTAACATTTTTTAAATTACACAAATAATGAATTTTCCTGCATGTACCAAGATAGAATAAGAAAGGTTAGGTTCTGTTTGGGCAAAAGCATGGTAATTTTTTGTTTAGGGAGGAATTCGATGGCACACAATAGTGAATCAGCAATCAAAGCCGCCCTTTTGGCTAATGGTGTCATTGCGATAATGAAATTAGTTGGTGCGATACTTAGTGGGAGTGCCTCGATGATGGCTGAATTTAAACATTCAGTGGGAGACTGGGCTAACGGTTTTTTTCTTTTAATCGGTATTCGTCAAGCCCAACGCCCGGTGGATGAGCGTTATCAGTTTGGTCATGGCAAAAGGGTATTTTTCTGGAGCTTTGTAGCCAGTTTGGGCATGCTATTTATTGGTGGTGCCCTTTCAATTTACGGTGGTATTCAAAAAATAATGCACCCTGAGCACTTAGGATATATTACGTTAAACTTGATTATCATTGGCATTAGTATTTTATTTGAAATCTATTCATTGACCATGGCAGTTAAGGCGATCATGCATGAGGTGGGTGAAACGACCTCGGGGGCCAGAATGTTCACCAAAGTGATTCCTGCTTTGACGAAAGCCACACCAGCCACCCGTTTTATATTTTTAGAGGACTCGGCTGCGTTAATGGGACTGATCATAGCAGGTACAGCCATTATTCTTTCGGTTGTAACAGGAAATGTTCTGTTTGATGGAATTGCATCCGTTGTGATTGGAGTCATTCTCCTATTGATCGGCTTGGCCACAGCCAGGGAAAATGTTGCGGCAATTTTAGGTGAAGCCGCTGCACCGGAATTAATTCAAGACATGGGCAACTATGTTTTAGCACTGGATGGGGTTAAGGATGTTCATAGCGTTCGATCCATGAGTATTGGCCCTAAAAGTTATTTGGTGGAATTAATCATTGAAGCAAATGAACGAATTTGCCTAGCCCAGTGTGATGAGATTAATCAAAGGGTGGCATCGTCAGTAAAGGAACAATATAAAGAGTTTAGCCACGTTCTTATAAGTATCATAAGTGATAATAAAATAAGAAATTGGCAAATTGATACACAGTGTCAGAGTCCTTCCCTTATGCCACAAGTGGCACCTAGTAAAGAATAAATTTTTTGACAAAAGCTTAGGCGTCTCAGTAGGCCATGGTGTCAGTGCTGACACAGCTAAAATTCCGGGAGGTTCAAATGAGAAAAAGAAAAGTTGATCGGGCGGTAGTTGCTATAACCAGAGACCCATTGGAGGGACAGGCTGTTTGCCGTGCCATTGAAATGTTGCCAGTACAAGAAATTTTTAAAACCGGCGATACCGTGGTTATAACACCCAATTGGGTTAATACCAGACCACCTGAAACGGGTACAGTAGTGGGTCCGGAAACCCTGAGGGAGTTGATTAAGTTTATTAAAAAGCAGCAGCCGGGAAGAATTGTTGTGGCCTGTGGCTCTGGTGGGGATCCCACGCCCAAGGTTATGGAACAAACGGGCTATCTACATATTTTACAACAAGAGCAGGTGGAATTTGTGGATACCAACTATGGTCCATATATAGACCTGGCATTAAATCATTCCTATCCACCCGCCACACCGATTAATAAGTTGATAACGGAGGCGGATGTGTTAATCTCCTTCACCCAAATAAAGTATCATGAAGAGGCAACTGTCTCCTTGGGTGTAAAAAACATCGCCTTGTCCTGGCCACCGGCTGAAATTCATGGTTGGCCCAAGGCGCAAAGGGGTATTCATGAACGTCTGCACGGTTTTATTGCTGCTATGGCAGAGAAAATACCGATCGACCTGACTATTTTAAGTGGTAATAAAGGAATGATTGGTACAGGTCCTTCCCAGGGTAAACCTGTTAATTCAGACATCGTAATTGCTGGTACAGATCCTGTGGCCACGGATGTGGTGGGTGCCAGATTACTGGGCTTCATGCCCCAGGCTGTTCAGTACCTGTACGAATTAGCCCTCAGGGGAGTGGGTGAAGGTGACCTGAAAAAGGTTGAACTAAAAGGTGTTCCCTTATATGAGGCCGAAGAAGTTTTTAGTCTAGCTGCCTACGGCCATGCTGTGGTGGTTGATCAGGGTCGACTAAAGCCTTTTCAATTAATATAACTAAAAAAATTAACACTGATAGCTCTCCTCTTTGGGGGAATAATAGCAGTAAGCTTATCCCGAAGGAGATGAGAAAATGTCAAGATTTCAAGACAAGGAACTGCAGAAAGATATACAGTCAATCATTGACAGAACCAATGGTCTAAAGGATTATGGGATTAAAGTGCAAGTCCAAAAGGGGGAAGTCCACCTAATGGGTCTGGTGGATACCCTGCATGAAAGAAGACAATTACATGAATTGGTATCCAGGGTTTCTGGTATTAAAAGTATTGAAAATGGTGTTACCATAAGCACGGATGGTCAGATTAATGATGGTGAAGTAACTGCTGAGGTTTATGAAGAGTTAGAGAATAACGGTGTCAATTTAAAGAATATCGGAGCAGAAAGTATCGGAGGCATTGTTTACCTGCGTGGGCGTGCCGAAAGTGAAGAGGAAATAAACAATGCCATTGAAGCTGCCACCAGGGCTAGGGGTGTGCGGGATGTGATGGTTCAGGTTGAGAGGAAGGTCGGTTTTAGAGAGAAGGACGTTGCAGAGATGACCTTAAAGGAAATATTCCATAGTCAGGTTAACAATGACAGCGAAGAGGAAAATAATAAAGATGGGTTAAGCTAAAATTTTGCACAAAAGGAACCCCCTAGGGGGTTCCTTTATTAACACTATCAAAGTATAAAATTTATAATGATGATGCAAGACTCTCGTGCCCTTTAGGGCATGGCGTAAGCCAAGTTTTTCTAATGTAGTACCAAATTTGGTTTTACCAGGTCATAGGGCCATTGAAGAATGCCACCTTTTAAATTGTACACCTTTAGAAACCCATTAATAACGAATATCTCCGCTGCAGCAGCACTACGACGGCCAGAACGACAATAGACCACGATCGATTGATCCTTTGACAATTCGCTTAAACGGTTATCCAATTGTCCCAACGGGATATTGATAGAGTTGCTGATATAACCCTCCTCAAACTCATAAGGTTCCCTTACATCGATAAGCAAAATGTCGTCCGAAGTAATGAATCCCCTTAATTCCTTTGAGGAAATATCTTGAAAGGTAACTTCTTTTTGAACGACAGAACTTTTTATTTGTTGCTGTTCGTTATTTTGAATTTCGTTCATACTGCAACCAGATAGTATAATCAAAATAATAGAACATAAGAGCAGCCAACTAATTTTTTTCACTTAAGTCACCTCGTTATTATACTAGCTTAATAAGTAAAAATTGAAAAGCCCCCGCGGTGGGGGCATAAACGAGCACGATCATAGGTGCAAGCCAAGTTTTTCTAATCACGGTTAATATTGTGTTTCATATCTCTAACGCCTGTTTTGTGATGCATACCCATTTTAACACTTTTTTGAGTACCATGCTGATGGACGCTGTTTAACTGTGCTTTTTGAGATTTTATTTCACGGGGCTGTGTATGGCCTACTGGTCGGTGCAGATAATATTCAATTTCCGGTAATTCATATTTTACACCCTTTTTGTATTCGTCAATGATGGACAAGTTATCACCTCCTATGGCATTTATTTTGCCCAATTATGAAGGTCTAATGTTGTTATTTTTTTTGTTGGCTAGGTTCGACGGAAATGCTAAGATTAGTTTATTAAACGGTATAAGGTGAAAAATTTATGATTAGCAAATTCAAAAATCAATTGATGGTTTTAATCGCCCTATTATTGTTGCTGCCAGTGCTTATTATTGGCGCGATGCTTTACATGGTAAACCATACGATGCCAGTGGTTTTAGATGAGCAAAGGGAAACCTTGACCATGGCAGTGGAGGAACTTAGCCAAAAGGTGCCACCAAACATTTCGCAATTAATCAAGAAACAAGAATCCCTTAAGAAGAATCGTATTGAACAGATTAAAAGTCTCAATAGGGAATTAGCCGGTGCTGTCATGAAGGTGTTTCAAAGATACCAAGGTATTGAGTTAGGTTATTATTCGCCTGAAATAAAAGCAGTCCTGGTGCAGATGGGTCAGGATAGCCACTTGCCCTATATGGATTTCAAAGACCTTTTTTTAGATGTTTCTGAAGAGACACAATGGTCAGAGCAGGCCCAATGGAAGGATGCCTTTGATCAAGTTGCTTTTACGAAAGAACCCTTGGAAGTGGTAATGGGTTCTGTTGGTCACCAAAAACTAGTCATATTTCGGCCACTTCTAGAGAATGGGAAAGTTGTAGCAGTAATTTGGGCCGGAGAAAGATTGGGTGGGATCAACCGGGAAATTCTACAAGCGGAGAGTTTTGCCTATACGGTAATCTTTTTTGGCTTTATGTTAGGATTATGCAGTACTTTTTTCCTTTTGAAAAATTATTTAGATACAGTGGCGAATATAAAAAGCGGTTTGCAAAGAATGCAGCATGATCTTACCTATGTTATTCCACCTACCATGGGTGAATTAGGTGAAATATCCAAGGCGATCAATGATTTGGCGGCGCGATTAGTTCGCGCTCAGAACTACAATGAAATCATATTGGCCAGTATTAATGCGGGAATTGTGGCCGTCAATATGGAAGGTAGAATCGTTAGTGTAAACGCCACGGCTCGCATCATATTCCAGCTTTCGGAAGATGTTTTGGATAAGCACTTTTCGGAGATTTTTCCTAAAAACAATGAAATTATTGACCTGTTTAATATTTGTTTATTGGGTCAGGAAAGTAAAGAAATTAAAACTAAGTTTTTAGGAGGACAGGAATTGCAATTAATGGCTAATACATCTGTGTTGTATGATGCCCACCATAAAGTAGTGGGAGCCGTTTTGAGTTGCCGTGATGTTACTGCACGGATGCGGATGGAAGAACAAATGAGAAGGCAGGAACGCTTAGCTTCTCTGGGGAAATTAGTGACTGGTGTAGCCCATGAAATTAAAAATCCTTTGACCTCAATTAGTGGCTATATTCAATTCTGGCTCAAAAGTAAATCCCCCACTGTAAAGTCGCTCAATACCATTTATCGAGAGGTAAGGAGGCTGGATTCGATTGTCAATAAATTGCTCTTTTTTGCCAGACCCACACATTCTTTGCAAAAAGTGCTTTCCATTAATCAATTAATGAGTAGAGTTCTAAACTTTTTTGAAGAGACTCACTCAGAAAAAATCCGCATTCTTTTTCATGCCCAGGATGATATACCCAATGTTTATATCGATCCGGATCAAGTTGAACAGGTACTAATGAATATCATCTATAATGGTGTTCAGGCTATGCCCGAAGGCGGCGAGATAGAGGTTCATACTGGTTTTAGCGCAGTGGATAAGATGGTTTATGTTGATATTCAAGATAACGGGTGCGGCATATCGGAAGAATTATTGGAGAAGGTATTTGACCCCTTCTTTTCCACCCGGGCCAAGGGTACAGGCCTGGGACTAACCATAGCGGATGAAATTATTAGAGCCCAAGGAGGAAAAATTGAAATTAAAAGTCAGGTGGGAGTTGGTACCAGCGTTCATATTCTATTACCAATAGAATCCGATCATTTTACCAAGGACTCCAAGGAGGGATAAAGAATGTCGTTAAAGAGAGTGCTGGTGGTAGATGATGAAGAAAGCGTAAGGCAGTTTCTTTTTGATGTACTTACGGACGAAAAATATTTAGTAGATACGGCTATCGATGGACTGCAATGTCAGGAGAAGTTACTGCAGTTTAAACCAGATGTTCTTATTACGGACATTCGTATGCCTGAAAAGGATGGCTTTGCTTTGCTTGAATACATCAAATCATCCGGCCTAAATACGCCGGTTATTTTAATGACTGCCTTTGGTACCACCGATGTAGCCATAAAAGCAATGAAACTGGGTGCCTTTGATTATATTGTTAAACCCTTTGATTTGGATGAATTTCTAGGCCTGGTCCAAAGGGCTGTGGCCCAATCCGGTACGGTCGCTTCCTTTCCTCAAACCGTAGAACAGGTAGAAACAAATGGTGTTAATATAATAGGAAATTCCCCTGGTATGAGGCAGGTATACAAAGATATTGGCAGAGTTGCAGATAGTAATGTCACTGTTTTAATTCAAGGGGAGAGTGGTACGGGTAAAGAATTGGTAGCTAGGTCGGTTCATTATAATAGCTCCCGCAGAAATAAACCCTTTATAAAAATAAATTGTGCGAACCTACCGGATAGTCTATTAGAAAGCGAATTATTTGGTTATGAAAAGGGTGCTTTTACCGGTGCTAGCTCGTATAAGGTAGGTAAATTTGAGCTGGCCCATGAAGGAACTGTTTTTTTTGATGAAATAGGGGAAATTAGCCTTTCTACCCAAGCCAAACTTCTCCGGGCCATTCAAGAAAAAGAATTTGATCGGGTGGGTGGTACAAAGACCATCAAGGTAGATGTGCGAATTGTTGCCGCTACAAATCGAAAACTAAAACAAAGTGTCCTGGAAGGAGAGTTCCGGGAAGATCTGTTTTTTCGACTAAATGTGGTAAACATTGAAATACCTCCTTTACGTGAAAGAAAAGAAGATATTTTGCCCCTAGTGGCCTACTTCCTGGCCAAATATAATAAAGAGTTTAATAAAGATATTAAGGGTTTTTCCAATGAAACAATCGAATTATTAAAAAATTATGATTGGCCAGGCAATGTTCGGGAATTGGAGAATCTGATTGAACGTTCGATTGTCATGGCCAGGGGGACCATCATCGTACCAGAGGATATTCAATTAGGAGCCCCTGAGAAAAAAATACCCACGGACAAGGTATATATTAATGATTTGAATTTACCACTGAAACAAATCGTGGCGGATGTTGAACGGAAAATTATTATTAAGACATTAGGGGAAAATAATTGGTGCCGTACCACCGCGGCCAAAGCCTTAGGAATTAATAGAAGGTCCCTTTATGCCAAGATGAAGGAACTGGAAATTGAATAGGTGGGTAAATATTGCTCACCTTGGGTGAAATTGACCCAAATTTGTCACCACAATAATAAAATAAAAAGACAAAGAAACGGCTTAATTGAGCCGTTTCTTTGTCTTTTACGGGCTTTGGGTTTGCAATAACGTGCACAACCAATGTGGCATGGTATTTGCTACTATATATGATTTAAGAAGATTGTTTTATGGGAGGCTCGGAAAAATGGAAAGTATTTTATTTTCAGGGTCACTATTATTTATGGTTATTGGTATACTCGGAGGCGTGCTTTTCCCTCTCTTGGGGAAGGCAAGTATATACATGATTGTGCCACTTTTAGTGTTTGTAACTGGGTTACCGCCGGAAATGGCGATACCCATTGGTTTAGCACATTTTGCTGCACTGATTATCCCGGCCGTAGTTGGACATTGGCAGACAGGGAACATCGATTATAGGTTGCTATTTTTACTCGTTATAGGATTATTCGCCGGACTCATTTTTTTCGGTGGGATGGGTGATCTTAGCCCACTGGTTTTACTGCCTTATCTAGTTTTATTGATAGCTGCGGTAATTTACAAGATTCGTCCCTTTGCTTTGCTGCCAAAACCGAATAATAGGCAGAGAAAAATAGTAATAAAAATGATTGGCCGGATGCCTGGTAAGATGTATTTATCAGTTAGCGGAATCAACGTATCCTTCTTAGTACCCCTATTTTTAGGAATATTATTAGCCTTTACAGGTAAAATTTTTGGACCCATTGCAACGATCATCGTTTGTCCCATATTAATTATTTGCCTTGATATTCCTGTGATGGTGGCAGTGGCAACTTCCATGCTGTTTAATTTTATTGGCATGCTGTCAATTGCTATGTGGCACGACTTTTTAGCGATACCCTTAAATCTACAGATTCTATTATGGATGTTTCTGGGTTCAGCCGTCACCATATTGGCATTATCCACGGTTGTTAAAAAGAAACTTTATCCCATTCCCGTAGCAGCTTTGTTGGTTGCAATTACCTCCTTTACCTTATGGGCCTTAATGATAAGCAATCCCATTCAGAGTGCTTTCATGCATCAAATCATCCTTCCACTAAAACTTCTTGGCTGGTTTGGGGGTGTTCAAGGATGAGAATATTTACCCTATTGTTGTTAGCCATCATGCTTTTTCCCGGTCCTGTACTGGCCTCCAATATTTCCTGTGAGCTTTCCCAATATCAGTGTGAAGTTGGTTTGGACCCAACGAAACAAAAAATTGTGGTCTCTGGGGAGGTACCAAAGGATGCACCGGTCATCATTCAATTGCAGGGACCGGATCGACCTGTTTTAGTAAGCCTCTTAAAGAACTCATCCTTGGTAAAGTTTAATGAGGCAGAGGTTCAAGGAATTCCAGGCTATTACCAGGTTCTAACATCGGATATTAACAGTATAACAGATGAAAAACTTGCCCATCCGTTAGGGATAATTGCCGATTACCCACAGTTAAAAACAGATGCCTGGGTTAGGATGCGGCAGGATCTCCCAGAGGCTTACAACAAGCACCAACAGGATTACATTAAACTGGCCATCGAGAAAAAGGAAGATAATCGCCTATATGGCATAAGGCAAGGAGTTGTCCAGAAAGAAGGCGGTAAATATAAGGTGGAGATTCCGTTAATTGAAGGAATGCCTCTGGGATCCATCAAGGTTACAGCCATGACCTTGGTCAATAATCAAATCGTAGCAGCAACTCCCCAGACATTAGATATTAAACCGGCTTCATTTTTATCGATGGGCTCCCAGGATGCTTCCATTTCGGCAATTCTTGTCATAACGCTGTTTATGATACCAATTATCCTTTTGACTGTGGCTCAAATACTTGAATTTATTGAGAACCAAAGGGAAAAAGAAAGACGAGCAGAGCTAAAAACAAATTTAGAATAGTAAAGTAATAATAAAAGCCGCATTGCAAGTAGGTGCAATGCGGCTTTTTTATCTAGTCAGACCAAATTTTTTAGCAGCTTCGGCCAAGCCATCCCTGTGATCAGGGTGGGCAATGGAGATCAGAGCTTCTGCCCTCTGTCGATAGGTTTTTCCTTTAAGTCTCGCAATACCGTATTCAGTGACAACATAATCTACATCATTTTTGCTAAGGCTTACCACCGAACCACTCTCTAAGGCTGGTACGATTTTTGTTCTGCCTTTATGGGTGGAATGAAGAATGACAATACTTTTGCCATGAAGCGCGTTCAAGGCACCCCTCGCAAAATCAACCTGTTCCCCGGTGCCTGAATATAATTTGGGACCAATGGGCTCTGATGCACACTGACCTAAGAGATCAATTTCATCAACACTATTGATGGCTATCATATTATTATTCTTAGCAATGACCATAGGGTCATTGGTGTAAGAGACAGCGTGCATTTCAAACAAGGGATTGTTATTGATAAAATCATAAAGCCGCTTTGTACCCACAGCGGAGCTGCAAATAATTTTACCCTGGTGAAGGTTTTTCCTGCGGTTGGTTATGGCACCACACTCTACTAAGTCAACGATGGAATCTGTAATAAAGTGACTATGGATACCAAGTCCTTTTTTTACACTTAGACACTGGGCCACGGAATTGGCCAAAGAACCTAAACCCAGTTGGATAGTTGAACCATCTTCTACAATTTCACACACATAATCCCCGATTTTATTATCAATTTTACTTTGTACAGGTTTTGATACTTCCAATAGAGGTGAGTTGTCCTCAACGATCATATCAGCCTGGGAAATATGAATAAAACTGTAACCCATTGTCCGGGGCATGTTTGGGTTTACCACTAGAATTACCTTTTTAGCACAGCCAGCCGCAGCAATTGTGTAGTCAACAGATACACCAAAACTGAAATAGCCATGTTCGTCCATGGGGGAGACAGTACCCATAAACACGTCTACTTCCATTTCTCTGATAAATTGCGGATATTCGAATAAATATCCGGGCATAACGCCAGCCCGGCCTTCCTTAACACCTCTTTTAACGATACTGCTTGTTAGCCAAGATACATGGCGGAAATGTTTCTCCATCCCAGGTTTAAGATAACTTGCTTCCCTTAAAGGCAGCATTTGGTGAATTCTGACATCTTTTAACTCACCTTTTCTGTTTGCCAGAGTTTCCATTAACAATTCTGGTTCAGCAGCACCGGGAGGAACAACGATATTATCCCCGGAGGAAATAATAGCTACCGCCTTTTCTGCAGAAACCAATTTATCATGATACATTTTGGCCAACTGTTCAGAGTCTTCAAATAATGGACCTGCCTTAAACCAGACCAAGAACGTTCACCCCCAAAACATCCAAACTTAAGTGAATTATATCACGCTTATATCACAATTAAAAGAAATATATTGTCAAAGTACAACGGGGTTTTTAAAAAATATCCAAAAGTTATTTGATAATATTCCTTTTGTAAATACTTGGATTACCTTTGAAAACCAAAGAAAATCTTGAAAATATTAGCTAGTTATGCTAGGATGACGCTGAAAAACAAAATCTAAAATCTTTAAAAAACAAGTGAAGAATGTCACAATGTTGTCACTACAATTAGTTAAAAATACGGTTGATTATCTTGGTTATTTCAAAAAGGTTTGTCACTACTTTCCTGGGGCAGGTGATTATTATCATTGATGCTTTGAATGAGTATATTGTTGCTATCTACCAACTTCATAAAGCTCAATACGGATTAATTGTGGTCACCCTAATGGCCGTGGTTGGTGTTTCCGTCGGGCTATTCACGGAAATAATTCTTCGGTTATTTGGCATTAAGGGAGAGTAGGAAATGAGGGGGATGACTTGCTACATTTACCCATAGCGAATGCAGATGTCAGTGGTTGGGCTTTGCTTTTCATAGGTTTTTTCGTTGGTGTATTGGGGGGATTTTTTGGTATAGGGGGGGCTTTTATTGTAACCCCCGCCCTAAATATATTTGGTTTTCCCATGGCCTTTGCCATTGGCACGGATATAGCCCATATTTTTGGTAAATCAATTGTTGCTACCTTTAAACATTCATTGCTGAGGCATGTGGATTTTAAGTTGGGTTTAATCATGGGTTTGCTTGGTATGTATGGCGTTTCTGTAGGGAAACAATCTATTTTATATTTGGAAAAGCTTGGTCAAGCGGGGCCTATTGTTAGAATGATTTACATTTTTCTCCTTTTTGCCTTGGGCTTCTTTATGATCCGGGAATATTATTTTTATACCAGGCTGAACGAAAGACAGCAACTGGAGGCCGAAGCAGCAAGGAGCCAACTTTCTAAGTGGATACGAAAAATTCGAGTTGGACCATTTATTAGTTTCCCTACATCCAACGTATCTGCCATATCCATTTGGGTAATTGTTTTTTTGAGTGTAACCACAGGGTTTCTTTCCGGTTTCTTAGGGGTTGGCGGGGGGTTTGTTAGGGTCCCGGTACTTATTTATTTTCTGGGACTACCGACAGTAATGGCAGTTGGTACGGATTTGTTTGCTATATTAATCACGAATTCCTGGGGAGCTTATATCTATGCTTTAGCAGGTAAGGTAGAAATTATCGGGGCTATGGTTATGGTAATCGGCGCAGCAGTGGGAGCCCAGATTGGTTCCGTTGCCACCGCATATATTAAGGGTATGAAAATAAGACTATATTTTGGCATAACCCTCATACTTTCTGGAACCGCTGTTTTCTTTAAACAACTGTTGTTACCTGTCTTGGCAGTTTATCTTATGCTAAGCACGGCAGCTATACTTAGTGGTATCATAATTTTTATGTTAGTGAAAGAGGTGCGGCAACAAAATAAAGTTGCCAAAGGACAGCAGAAAGTAGTTGGTCCTGAGCCGTGAAGTGGTCGTTAGCTATTAGCCATTAGCTCCAAAGCTGACAGCTAAATGACTTCCATGCCGTTAACGGCACCATCCAAGCATGAAAATTGAATGTCAGCCCGAGCCACAGCGAAGGATCTTGGATCTAACCTTGCAATGCCAGAAAGCTCCTTCACGATCGCTCAAGGTGACAAAGGGATGATGGTAATCCATGCTAAAAGCAAAAAGCAACCGCCCTGCATACCAGGCGGTTGCTTTTCTAGCTAATTGCTTTTTTCATTACTCATATTGACAGTTTCCAGCACATAAAACATCAGGCTTAAAAGCATGCCCACCACTGTGGCCAGACCCATGCCGGTTAGACTGACAGCACCCATTTGTATCTGTGCACCACTTACGCCGATGATAAGCACTACGGAGGTTAAAATTAGATTGGATGCTTTGCTGTAATCAACCTTTGCTTCCACCAGCATCCGAATACCGGATGCGGCAATAACACCAAAGAGCAGTAAAGATACACCACCCATAACCGGAGTGGGAATGCTTTGTATGGCTGCGGCAAGCTTTCCGACAAAGGAGAGAATAATGGCGAAAATCGCAGCACCACCGATAACCCAGGTGCTATAAACCTTCGTTAGGGCCAAAACACCAATGTTTTCACCGTAGGTTGTGTTGGGCGTGGAACCAAAGAAGCCAGAAAACATAGTAGAGATACCGTTACCTAGCAGAGAACGATGCAGGCCGGGATCCTTGGCTAAATCACGGCCAACAATGTTGCTGGTTACAAAAAGGTGACCAATATGTTCAACAATAACCACCAGGGCTGCGGGAATAATAATCATAATGGCATTAATATTAAAGGTAGGGCTGTAGAAGGTAGGCATAGCAAACCAACTGGCCTGAGCAATGGCCTCCGTATTTACCAGACCCATAAAGGCAGCGAGGATATAACCGGAAATAATACCCACTAGGATCGGAATGATGGCCAGAAAACCACGAAATACTACATTGCCTAAAATAGTTACTCCCAGTGTAAACAAGGATACCGTAATTATCTTTGGGTCAGCAACATAGTTGGCAGGGTCCGCAGAGGCAAGCCCGGCCATCTGGGCAGCAACAGGGGCTAATTCAAGACCAATTACAGCTACGATTGCACCCATGGCGGCAGGTGGGAAAACCACATCAATCCATTTTGTACCGACGGCCCCGACCAAAAGTGAAACAGCGCAGAAAATAAAGCCGACAACGATAAAACCACCCAAAGCGGTGCTATAGTCATATTTGCTTAGCACTGCAAATACAGGGGATATGAAGGCAAAGCTGGAACCTAAATAGGCTGGAATACGACCCTTACAAAGAAAAAGGTAAAATAGCGTTCCAATACCATTGAAGAGTAGAATGGTGGCAGGGTTTACCTGGAACAAGATTGGCACCAGTACTGTCGACCCAAACATTGCAAATAAATGCTGTAGACTTAGGGGTAAGGTTTGGAGCAAGGGAAGTCTTGCTTCTACTTGGATCTCACGTTTTACCATTGTTTTTCCTCCTTAGTTTTTGCCCTTAAAAAATAAATTAGCTCCTTACAGAGAACTGTAAGAAGCTAAATAATGATAAGAATATAAATATCCTGTTAGCTACCTTATTAGTCTCTCTGTACTAATTTAAAGGTGTTAAATTTTGGTAAGTTATTTTGTCACTAAAGTAAGTATAACCTGTCCCCAGCATCTCCGCAACCCGGGGAAATGTAACCAATATTGGTAAGGACTGGATCTATAACCCCTGCTACGACATGAACCCTAGGATATTTCTGTGAAATTTGCTCTAAACCTTGTTTGACAGCGAAGGCACAAATTACTTTAATAATGGAGGTGTTGGCTCCAAATTCTTCTAACACTTCAAGGGCCTTGACACAGCTGTTGCCAGTGGCCAACATCGGGTCTAAAACTAAGATTTGTTTAAAATCCTCTAAACTTTTTGGTAAGCTGTTAACATAGAGCTTTGCCTGGAGAGTATCGTGATCCCTAGACATACCAATATGGGCGACTTTCGCCTTGGGTAAGTAGGTAAGGAAGCTTTCCACCAATCCCAGACCCGCACGAAGAATGGGGACTAACAATATTTTTTCATCCTCTAAAGCGAATACAGTTGTTTCAACTTCCATGGGCGTGGTTATTTTGATTTCCTTGGTGGGAGAATCTTTAGTGGCCTCAATGGCCAGTAGGCCGCCTAATCGCGTCATCGCTGTGCGGAAAATTGTGATATCACTTTCTTTATTTCTGATCAATTGAAGCTGTTCATCTGCCAGTGGATGGCGAAGGACCGTTACGGTGCCCATACTTAACACTGCCTCCTTAGTATTCCGGCAGTACCGCATTTAGTAAGACTAAGATAGTATGCCAGATCAATTTCCAAATACCCATGATTCGCCAAAAAATAACAAATTCCTTTTTTGAAAGCAATTTATTTTTTATTTTAAAAGATTCCCATGCTGTTAACGGCACCGTCAAAGAATGAAAATTCAATGTCAGCCTGAGCGACAGCGAAGGATCTGGAACGAGTGCCTTTAGGGTATTAACAGGCGGGAATTTCCCGCCTGTTAATACTTAGGTAAGTTCTAGAGGTTCTTCACTTAGTAAGTGGTTCCATTTGTTGGGCAAGAATCCTACTACGGTATGTCCATTCGCTATCAGAGTAGGAGTGTCCAGGCCACCGGTTTTTTTGATCAGTTCGCCACGGGCACCGTGATCCTGTGTGTTTTTTTCTGCGTATTGAATTCCCTTACTTTCCAGGTAATCCCTAGCCTCATCACAGCCAGTTTTATTCCAAGGCGATACAAAAAGTGTTACCTGATAGTCACCCATTTTAAATACCTCCTTTGAATCTAGTTTACCCACAAAAAAGGAAAAACTTCATAGGCAAATAGGGCCATAGTCCTATAGAAAAATAGAAAATTTTTCCGCATAATCCTATATTTGACACTTAAACCAAAGAAAAACTCCGGGAAGCCTTGCAAATAGGGCATTCCAGAGTTTTTTTAATGTTTAAAAACTGCGTACTGTTTTGTTCTTTTTCGTGTTCCTGAAAATATTTT